>JADFQA010000006.1 GCA_022562055.1 Acidobacteriota bacterium
GCATGCGATCTCTACCTGGCGGTGTGGAACCGGGGTGATGATTCGAATGTGACCATCACCGGCGACCATGAACTATTCGAAACGTGGCACCGCAATCACCGAATCCGCTGGTCGTAGGCGACCAGCAGCCACCCACAACAAGTATCAATCAGGCACATATGCGCACCGTATCATGCCTCCCAGCCGGTTATGCGCCACGATCCGCGGCTATCTGAGTTCTTTCCCAAGTGCGATGCCACCGACTACGAAATTGCGACCTCGGGAACCGCACTCAAACTCCGACATCTATGGGAGCAACTTGATTCCCTAAGAGCTGTCCTGGAAGCACAGGCTGCCCTCCCTCTGCGTGAGGCGATCTTGCAGTACGTTGAAGCAGTCTCAGGCCAACTCGGCAAGCGTCTGGGTGCCCTCCTCGCCCGAACCGGGCTGAGTGGCACGGATCCGGTAACGGGTGCCGAAGCGGGCAAGATGCTATGTGTGACGCAGCAACGGATCAGTCAGATCGTGCGACAACTACATAGAAGAACGGATCTCGCCCGTCCACCGGCGGGGATATGGATGCCGCAAATCGCCGCCGCTGAGTCCGATGGCTGGCGCGTCGAGTTCTCGGTTCGCGGCATTGAGGCAATCCGCTCGCTCTCTAGATCTCAGTGATGGAGGACGCTACCTCTATCCGACGCTGATCGATCCTTTGCGGATGCGCGACGTGAGAGCCTTGTACCCATCGTCATTCAGCTCTAGAACGACTGGGCGGCTACGAAAGGTACCGATGTAGGCTGTCGCTTCGCCCTCGGTCCAGTCCTCATCCATCAAGACGATGGCGTACTTCGTGGAGTACCAGGGAGGAGTTAGACCGCCGCCGCCCTCCGGTGGCATCGAGGACGCTTGCACGATCCACGGCTGCGTGTTGAGCTCGATGTACGCCTGCGGGTCTCTCCGCACCTCGTGGTAGGACGTCATGATCCGGAGCTTCTTCACGTGATGCTCTTGAACTCTCTCGCCACGAGCCCGAATCGCTCCATCACCGTGTCAGCCAGGATCTCAAAGGCACTGCCGGTAGCCGTGCATGCGACAACGCTGGTACCAAACACTCGCGACCCGACTCGGTTGCGGCTTGAAACGCTGAGCCTCTCACCGAGCCGGTGAGCCAAGCGATCGACAACGTTGACGCTGGGCTCATCGTTCTGGTCCGTTGAGGAGGGCGTCGATGAACTTCTTGGACCACTCTGGATCGTCGTAATCTGGCTTGCCGATCACGATTCTCTCGGTGCGAACGCGACTGTGCGGAACAGTTGATCGGCTGGGATTAGCCCCATGCACCGATTCAGTACCCAATCCACTATCGGCACTGCCGCGCCAGCTCCACTTCGAACGGACAGCGTCAGACCGATGCGGCACCTGGCCAGCCCAAAGCTTGAAGCTGTACCGCAATTCCCCAAGCCGGAATCGCATGGTCCAGAAGGGCGAACGGATCCGTCCGATCAAGCTGGCTACACGGTACTTTGCCAACTCAGGATCGAAGAACTCCTTCACGCCGTCGAACGACGTGCGGGCTTTAGGAGCGTTGACGGCGGTCTCAGAGTCAAGGGCAATGGTCAGGAATGCCTCGGCGAATCGCCTACGGTCGGCGAACGACTTGAGAGGCCAATGTTGGCCGGAGACACGAGTCACAAAGTCGACGTACTCCCCGCATGGCACCGGATGGGATAAGAAGCGCTTTGAACACCCCCCGCACATCATCGTTTGTCACCGGTTCCTCTACTTCAATCGCTTCTGGCCAGGCGCACAGCGTGTCGCCAGAGCTCGCCCCATATGCCATTTCGTGCATGACGTATTTCCGCAGGGCGTCCGTGTCACCGCTCGCCATCTCGGCCATCACGACAGTGTCCTCATCGATGCTCGTCCTATCGAGCAACACGAAGACGACACCTGTTCCGAGATCCAGCAGCTGCAGTCCGATGCCAGGCCACTCTTCATATCCGAAATAGACAAGATATCGGCTGTGTTCTGGCAGGACACTGTCGAAGAGCTCATGAGCCAACGTGTCGGCCCAAATATCGTTTTCGGTGCGGTCGATAGCGATCTGATATACCAACTCCTCCAGCATCACGGGACTGTCGCTCCGTGACAACTGATGCTGAATCTCACGCGTGACGTGTTGGGCGAGGTCTTCGTGGTCAGACGAGGTAGGCATGTGTGGCGTTCAACGTATCACGAGACCGAAAGATGTGACACGGTTAGCCTTTTCTGCTTGGAATGGGGCGTGCGCTGTTTGAGGGGTTCCCGGTGTCCCGTCAGGCGAAAGTCGAAAGTCTCACGATTAGCACAGGTTGATCCCGGCGGTCTCGACGTGAGGAGCGGCATGCGCTGCGCAAGACGTGCTCGGACCAAGATAAACCCAGAATTGGCGTAGAAAGCCCTGGTCACAGACCCCCCTTCTGAGCTCGGGTCAGGAGGCGTCGAGCAACGGGTGCCCCACCCCCATTCAGTTGTCACCTCCAGGCTTCAGGGGGTCTCCCTGTTTGCGGAGTGTGAGACGCCGACCAGCCAAGCAATCTCATCGGGATCGCATGCGTAGGGCCGTCGCCTTTGGCAGCCGAACACTCGACGGAGACGTCAGCTTTCGGTTTCGCTGGGACGGGAACCGTAGTCACCGAACGGTTCGTCACGCTCGCGGACAACTTGGCGCCAGCCAACCTTTTGGGCCCGTGCAACAAAGTCGAGGCCTTCTTGTGTGTGGCGGGCAACACCGTCAAACAACGTGCCAAGTAGACGTGATCGTTCGGGTCGATACATCTCGCGTGCAACGTCGTTGCACAACAGCTTGAGCATCTGGAGCTGGTTGAGCGGCAACAGCGCCATCCGTTGTGCAAGAGCCGTTGCTGTCTCCAGAAGTTGGCCCTCGGGCACGACCTCCAACACGAACCCGATGGCGGCAGCTTCTGTGCCTGTCATTTCGTCACCAGTGAGCAGGTAGCGCTTCGCACGCTCAAGTCCGAGGCGAGCTATCCACATCCAAGGCGCTTCCGGTGTGCCCCAAACTCGCGCAGGTGGGTAGCCGAACCGCGCCGAGTCGGCGGCGATAATCATGTCAGCGTTGAGGATCATGTCTGTCCCACCCGCAATGCACCAGCCCTGCACGGCAGCAATGGTGGGTTTCGACAACTCGAATAGTTTGGCCCAGGTGTCCGCATAGCGGCTGATCATGGCGAGGTCGGCAACCGAGTCCCACACCCGCCCTTCATCGGTTCCCTCGGATGCCTGCGCCACTGTCGACCAGTCGAGGCCAAATCCCGCGCAGAATGTGGGCCCTTCGGCGCGGATGAGAACGACACGTACGCTCGGGTCGGTGTCTGCGTCGTCGAGCGCGTCGGCAAACTCCTCACGAAACTGTGGTGTGATCGTGTTGTACTCGTCAGCCCGACACAACACCAGCGACCGAACCGCCCCATCATCTTCGATCCGTACTGCCTGTCCCACGATGCCTCCCGAAGTTGAAATGTCTTGTGACACGACCTTGCCAGCCTGATGCGTTCCGACACTACCGGCCTCGGGGCCGTGAGCGCCAGAAGGTCAACTGGAGGATGCTGCGCACCCTCTGTCGCGGTCTCCAAGGACGTCTGGTTCCGACGGCCACTCGTGGTGTCAAGACCTCCATCGGGTGCGCTTGTCGGAGTTTCGACGACCGGTGGTTTCTTGTGCATCCGTTCACATTTCTTGCCTGTACCTACAACTTGTGGTCGACGTTTCGGTGGGAGGAACGGCGGCGGCCGCTGGAGCGGTTTCTTGAACTCCACCGCCCTGACATTTTGTGCGCTCAGGAGCTGTCACCCGGGGCGGCGACCCTCATCGGCGACACGATGTCTGCAATGAACCGAGTTGACGACCCGTTCTCGGGTTGGCTTAACGAGGGCAATATTTTTTGGAACACGGACTTGTTCGAGCTTGTCGACTACGGGGCCGTTGACATCGGGATGCTCGAAGAGAACCGACGTCTGTTTCACGTCAGGTTGCAGACAACTACCGGCGTGACGGTCGTGATCGCAACGGCGCACTTCAGTTGGTCCGGCAACGTTCGCGAGATCACCGAGGACGTCAACATCCGTATCGGCCAAGCCGAAAGGGCGGCCGTAGCTCTCGACAGTCTGGTCGGTCCCGACGAGCCGGTGTTGTTCATGGGGGATTTCAACGGCTACATCCACCCGTTGCGTAAGCTACGCAACGCCGGTTTTGACGACTCGTTCATGTCCGTTGGACGCCAACCCAGTATGACTTTCCCGGCGTTCCCAATCGCGCGGCAGCCGCCGGAATTGCTCGACTGGATGATGCACCGCGGTCCGATCCGTCCGACGTTGACAAGCGTCATCGATTTCCACGTCGCGGGGTTTCCACCCTCAGATCACAAACCCATCCTCACAACGTACCAACTCCAGTAGGGAGATGGATCAGTCTCCGAACCACGCCGTCCTTTGAAATTCGACGAACAACGCGGGCTGGATTCGCCAGCGAGTAACCTGCGGCGCGAAATTGAGATCGGTGGAAGCTGTGGAGCCACGAGCGGTGAGCGAGCGTAGTTTGGTTGGGGCGGTTTCGCCGCTGTTTATTGGCCTTGCATTCTTGATGGTCGGCAACGGGTTGATCGGATCACTTCTTGGGATTCGCGCCGCGTCCGAGGGTTTCCCAACGTCTATCATCGGTGTCGTGATGGCGTTGTATTACGTCGGATTCCTCGTCGGTTCCTTGAAGATCCCCGGGTGGCTTGCAAGCGTCGGACACATCCGAGTGTTTTCTGGTCTCGCATCTCTCGCCGCTGCAACCACCTTTCATACTTGATCGTCCTTGCTCCGATCTCGTGGGGAGTGCTGCGGTTCGTCGCCGGTCTGTGCATGTCTGGTTTGTATGGACCGTAGAGAGCTGGCTCAACGACCGTGCCTCAAATGCCACTCGGGGCCGACTCCTATCCATATACATGCTGGTCGTCACGCTCGGGTTAGCAGCCGGACAGTTCTTGCTCGGTTCGGCAGATCCGAGCGGGACAAAGTTATTCTTGGTGGCCGGGATTTTGACGTCGTTGGGTGTCGTCCCGGTCGCTCTCATCAAGATCCCAACGCCTCGCCGGCCGATCCCAGTTGAGGTCTCGTTGGGGGCGCTCGTCAAGAAAGCTCCACTCGGAGTCGTTGCTGTGGCACTGTCGGGTGCGGCGGGCAGCTCCATCCTGGCGCTCGGCGCGGTCTTTGCAACAAACGTCGGGATGGCACCAGGCAAGGTCGGGTTGTTCATGGCGGCGTCGCTGGCCGGCGCAGTCGTGACTCAGTATCCACTGGGGTACCTCTCAGATCGGTTTCCCCGCAGAAGAGTCATACTGGTCGTTGCCGGGGGAGCGGTTGTGGCGGCGGTCTTTGCGATTCCCGTCGCGTCAGATAACGGAACGCTCTTTGTTCTCATGTCCCTCTATGGGGCCCTTGCATTCCCGATGTACTCCCTTGCGGTGTCGCACATAAACGACGTGATTCCCGAAGACCAGCTTGTTCAAACCGCCGCCGGCATCATCTTTGTGTTCGGAATCGGGTCGGTTGTCGGTCCGCTGACCGTCTCTGTCGCGATGACCGTGTTCGGTCCGGTCGGATACCTGTGGGGCCTTGCGGCGTTCTTCCTCCCGGTTACGGTGTATGCGCTTGTCCGGGTCGTCTTTCGGGATCGACCGATTCAGCGCCGATTTATCAACCTGCCCCACCGATCGTCAACGGCCGCCGCGATGCTGGCCGATCGGTCACGCGAAAAACGCTAGCCCATTGCCCTGCCATCAGGTCATGTTGCGTAGGTCTACCCGTCGGATCTTGCCCGAGATCGTCTTCGGCAGTTCGCTCATGTATGCAATCTCGCGAGGGTATTTGTACGGCGCGGTTATCGCCTTGACATGGTCCTGGATTTCCAACGTGAGTTCGTCCGAAGCTTCGTAACCGGGCGCCAACACGATGAACGCTTTCACGATGTTGCCGCGTAACTCGTCTGGTTTGCCGACCACGGCAGCTTCGGCCACCGCCGGATGTTCGATCAGCGCCGACTCCACCTCGAACGGACCGATCCGGTAGGCAGCCGAGAGGATCACGTCGTCGGCCCGGCCCACAAACCAGAGGTAGCCGTCCTCGTCGCGATACGCCCGGTCTCCCGTGTAGTACCAGCCGTGTCTGAACACGTCGTTCGTTTGCCCGTCGTCCTTCCAGTATCCGCGGAACAGCCCAACGGGCCACGGGTCGGTTTTGACCGCAATGTGACCCTCCTCCCCGTCGGCGCATACGGTGCCGTCGTCATCGACGATGTCGACTTCCATCCCGGGTGCGGGCAACCCCATCGAACCTGGTTTGACCGTGACGGTCGGATAGTTGGCGACAAGGCATACCGTTTCTGTCTGCCCATACCCGTCGTACGCGACTGTGCCGGTGGCCGCCTCCCATGTGGCAATCACCTCAGGGTTCAGCGGTTCACCCGCACTCGTGCAATGGCGCAGCGTCGACCAGTCATAGGCTGACAAGTCCATCTGGGCGAACGCCCGATACAGTGTCGGTGGAGCACAGAACGAAGTCACACCGAGTTCGCCGATCAGGGTCATCATCCGGTCGAAGTCTGGCTTGCCGACGATATTCCACATGACGACCGTCGCGCCGATAATCCACTGTCCGAACAGCTTCCCCCACGCGGCCTTCGCCCACCCGGTGTCCGACACGGTCCAGTGGACATCGTCCGGGGTGAGATCGTGCCAGAACCGGGCCGTGATCTCGTGGCCGAGAGCGTAGGAACCGAGATGCTGAACCATCTTGGGATGGGCTGTTGTTCCCGATGTGAAGTAGAGCAGCAGAGGATCATCCGAGCGCGTGTGCTCAAACTCAGCCGGCTCGTCGGGCATTTCCGCAAGAGCTGTGCCAAAACTCGTCCAGCCTTCCATGTCGGCGCCGACCACAAACCGGGCTGTGATCGAGGGACATTGGTCCAGAACCCCCGAGAGGCGTTCCGCCCCGGCTTTGTCACAGATCGCGGCTGCGGCGTCTGTACGGTTTATGCGGTACACCTGGTCATTGGGCATAAGCTGGGTGGTCCCCGGCATCGGGATGGCCCCAATCTGAAAACAACCAAGCATTGCGGCGTACCACTCAACAACGCGCGGGAGCTGGACAAAAACCCTGTCACCCTTACCAATGCCGCTGCGTTTCAGGAGATGTGCGGTCCGGTTTGCAAGGTCTGCCAAGTCGGCAAACGTGTAGCGGTTGATCGTGACACCGTCTGGTTCGACCCCGATAAGTGCAACCTTGTCAGGCGTTTCCGCAGCTCGTGCGCCTATCACGTCACCGGTGAAGTTGAAGAACTCAGGTATCTCGACCCTGAACTCCGCAAATGTTTTCTCGTAGTCGACCATGTTCGCCACGCCACCACCTCCTCCCGCGAGCGTAGTCCGTGAGTGGATTGTCGATCCAACCGGACCAAGCCCAAGGATGTCGTCTTCGCAATAGACCGGTCGTAAACCTGCCGTGTGGGGTTGGTCACTCGGCTAGAAACGCTGTTCTATGCACGCGAAGGCGGCGACAAATATCGCCGTGTATCGTGCAACGCATGCGCACCGCTAGCGTTCGGATAGACACCGCCACCCACCAGGAACTGAAGCAGCTCGCAATCGCACTCGGAGCCACGTTGGGTGAGACGATCGCGCTTGCAGTACGCCGTCTTCGCCAGGACCGCATCGGCGAGGAGTTAGCCGCTGCGCTCACATCCGATGACGTCAGGTGGCTCGATACGGACCTCGGTTGACGTAGCGTACCTGAGCAACGGTCAGCCATCGGGGAGAGAAGCCGATCTTTTTCACCCTGTGGTCGTTGTCACCGCGCAGCGGATTCTGGACGCCCGGCCGAGGATCGCACGGGTTGTACCGTTAACGACCACGATTCGCGGGATCGGATCGGAAGTTCTGATCGAACCGGACAGCGCCAATGGCTTGAGGCTCCCCTCGGCTGCGCAATGCCACCACGTGCGCGCTGTATCAATCACCCGGGTGGAACGAGTCCAAGGCAACGTAGGTCCGGTCGCACTCACCAGATCCGCGACGTCATCGGCCTCATCCTCGACATACCGACGTAGCCGTCGTCCGCTACCACTTCGTGTACAGCTGCCGGAGCTGATGAACTTGGCTAGCCGATCTCTGACTCCGGCAACCAGTCCGCCGCCCCGGCGCAGCCGAGCCGGAGCGCTTCGTTGACGATCGAAGTGAGATCTTCTGTGCTCGCTTGTGCGCTAGTCCTGAGGACGATTCTTTCCAGTTCTACGCAACCCCAAAATGGCTCTCCAACGTCCTTTAGGAGATGCCCGAGTAGGCGAGCGAACTGGGCCGGGGACTGATCCAGTTGAGCGTCCTTCAGGCTGCGCAGGAACGTTCGGTTCCCATCCAGGTTGGCTGGCGAGGCTACGGCAAGGTTGACGCCGTCCTCGATCGAGTCGGTGAGATACACCACCCAAGCCGCTATGGCGGAGGCCTCTTCCTTGGTCAGCACAAGCGGAATGCTCGCAGCCCGGTCCGTCCAGTACTGGTGCATCCACTGTTGCCATTGGGATTCCACTGCTTCTGATGTCAGGTCGTCGAGAGTCCGCGCCACTTGTTCCATCCACTCCGTCCGAATGTGGGCGTCAACCGTCGCAGTGAATTTCTTGATCCAAGGGAGCGGATCCGTCTCGCTGTAAACCGCGACGCCTGCGAGATGTTGTAGTAGCCGCTGACGAGATTCCTCAGAGAAAGATCCAATTCTCTCAATAGCCCCCATGTAATGCTCGTCTAGACCTGCCGCGAGTAGGCCATCGTCCCAGCGGCCCCAAGAGAGGAAGCCGTCCCAAGTTCGGAGCGCACGAACTGGATCTTCCCAACTGAGAAGCGGCAAGATCGTTTCTGTGCACCACTCCCGATCGGCTTTGAAGAAGAAGTAGACCTGACTCGCCAGGATTACTTCAGCATTTGCACTACGGTCGTCTCCGGCAGAAAGCAATCGTTCGAGCGACGTCCGATGTTCCTGTGTAAGTCCCGTCCAGGCATCGCCAGCGTCTCGCCAGTCTCCCGCGACTACTTCAATCCAGAATTGAGTTAGTTGGCCTGCTGGACGATTAATCGCACGGAACAGCCAGCCGCTGTCGACAGTCTCTGGCGTCGTACCACCGAGGCTATTCCAAACTTTCGTGGCGAGTTCTTGCGCTGCGGGCGATCGATACCATTCGGTAGGAGACCCTTCGCCTTGCCCTCCCTCGGACAGGAGTCGGGTGATCTCTGTAACGACGCCCTGCATATTCTCTCGCGTGAGCCGCTCCAGAATGACAGTCGCGGTTTCTACGTCGACCTTTGCCGATTCCCAGCCACGGATGACAGCGCTGAGAATCTTGGAACTGCTATCCGTATTCGCGTCAAGCACAGCGATTCCGTCTTGAGGATGCTCGCGGATGGTTTCGATAAGCACGGTCTCGGCGTCGGTCCATGTGGAACCCTCGTGAGAAGGCTCTGCATCCTCGTACCCTTGGATCTCGAGTACCGCCGCGGCGGGATCGTCAGCGATCTTCTCATGGAGCTCGGTGGCGGTCATCGGCGGACTGCGAGGTACAACCCTGAACTCGGTCGAAAATGACAAGTCAGGCCGCGCTGGTATCTCGAACTCTGGGTGCTCTTCCCGTAGACGCCCGAGCGCTTCCTCCGCACTCAGGAGGCCAGGGGCTTTCTCCGCGATCCGGGCGAGGATGTCGAGCTGGGCATAGTCGCTGAGACCTCGGCCAGTCTCTGTCTCGGCGCCTGCCGTGATGTCAGCGACGAGATCATCGGCGACATCTCGGGTTGCGTTCGGTAGCGCCATCTCGATGAGGTGAAATACTTCGGGCCGCAGCTGGTATTTCTGTAGCCAACCGCTCTCTCTCAGCCAAGAAATCTTCGTTGTCTCGTCCACGTCAGACCGGATTGTCCAGCCGTGGATTGCCAATCGTTGCAGTATTGGCACGTTCGATGCAGCCCAAATTGCGATGTACGCGGATCCGGTGCTGTTGCTGGCATTCAATTCCGTCTCGAGGCTGTCACGGGCGGCATCAATCAGGACATCGACAGGGGTTTCGATCGCGTAGTGCGGCGCGGAACGGATCGTCGTTCGGCGATCAGAGAGAGGATCCCACCCCCACCGATTCGAACCTGCAGTCTCGCTAATCCGATGCCCCTGTCGAAGATTCTTATCGGCGATAGCGAGCAGCTCCAGGGCAGCGTCTTCTAAGTTGGGTTGGAAGAGATTTTGCCAGGCTTCCGCGAGCCAGTAGGCACCGCCACGAAAGGTGACGTCGAACCGGGGCATGGCATCAGATCCGTACGTCCTTTGCAGCTTTGCGCGTGGCTCGGTGAGATGATCGAAGAGCAGGAGGGCCGCTTGCCGGTGATCCGGCCATTGCGATGCGTCCAACGCATATTCGAGTAGCTCGTTGTCAACTTGCTGCGAACTCTGGACTAGGAGTAGGAGCCACGGTGAGACCCAGTCAGGTCGTGGTCTCGCCATGCGATGAATGTGGCTTCCGATGGCTACCCAAAGCTGAGGCCCGAGTTCGCCACCGTTGACCCGCACAACCTCAAGGGCCGCGTTCGACAGATCTTTGTTCCCCGCGAAATGTTCGGCGAACCAATTTGCGAGAGCGAGAGTGCATCTGTTCGCCTCCGCTGTCGGCTCGAACATTCGCTTAAAGTGTGGCTGTTGTCCTGCCCAGTCCAGCCACTCTTGCCCTCGTGCGCTGGCCGTGAACAGCCGCACAGTCTCGGGGTCGGCGATCGCACGTTGCAGCTGGTCGTGTTCCTCCGGTATCCGAGTAGGGGCTGCGGATACGAGTCGCGCGATAAGTTGCTGGCGCTCCAGCATTCCTATCGACACTTCGTTAGCCCAACCTTTGATGATGTCGACAAGATGCTCGTGTGGTTCTTCGGCTACCTCGCGTGAATCTTCGACTGCCTCGTACCAGATCGGGCGAATCCCCAACTGCCGCCAGTCCGTCGAGTCGGACTCCTGGATCGGTTTTGGAGCAAGAGCGTAGCGATGCGAATCGCGTCCGAGGCTGCGGGCGAGATAGCGCATGATCATGTCGCTGTGGCTGTATCCGATGAAGAGCACGGTGTATTTCGTAAACATGCGCTCCAGGAAGCGAGCAGCCCAGGCGTCGCGAAGATATGCGCGTCCGAAGTCCCCGTCTGTAACCACGAGGTGGCGTGGTTCTTGCCGTAGGTTCCCATGTAAATAGACGAGGCCGTTGAAATCGTCGCCGGCTGGCAATGCGGGTCCAACAAATTCGTCATAGTCGAGTCCGGCGTCCTTGGCTGCACGTGAGAGATGCAGGTCGTAGTTTGTTGTCACTACGCGACTGGTCCCGGCCGCTCCAACAAGGTTTGTTATCGCGGCATGAAGTGCATTCGGTTCAGAGTCTGGCGAACTCAGTAGGTCACGGACTCGCAGATGCACGTCCACGTCGGCGTCGGCGTCGTCGATCCTGCCCAGTAAGCTCTCTGGCCGGTCTAGCTCCCCGTCACGAATCTCTACATGAGCGTCGTCGGCGATTGTCTTGGCCAGGATCCGAAACCTAGGGAGACCCGATGGGGTTCCTACCGAGGCGCCCGCACCGACGAAAACGACCAGGCTTCCGGCGCCATGTGCCTCGATCAGGGCCTGTGGTAGTTCAACGTCGCGGATCAACATCTCGCGTCAACGATACCCCCTGGTGGGAGTCACACCGCGAGAACGGTAACGCGCGACTTCAGAATCAGTGCGGGGGCCAGCTTTTGGCGGGGGTATAGTCGGATCCCGTTTTGGAGGAGTTCGATTGAAGATCACTGACACGTTTGAAGTTTCTTGTGACATTGATTCTGTGTGGGCGCTTTTTCAGGATGTTCGCGACCTTGCGTTGTGTTTGCCGGGCGCTGAAATCACTGAGGACCTTGGCGACTCGCGGTACAAGGGCACTGTTGAAGTGAAGCTTGGGCCGATTGCGGTGTCGTTCGAGGGCGAGGCAACAGTGCTATCCGACAAGGCCGAGCGGCGTGGCACGGTGAAAGGGCGCGGTGCGGATCGTCGGGGCGGTAGCCGTGCGCAGTTGACCGTTGAGTACTCCCTTGAGGCCACCGATATTGGCACCCGGGTGACTGTCGACGCCGACATCATCCTCTCCGGCCCAGCCGCTCAGTTCGGCCGTGTTGGACTCATGAAAGAGATCACCGGGCGCATCATCGAGCAGTTCGTTGACTGTATTGAGGCCAAGCTCGCTGCCGAGTCACCCGAGGAAGCCGCCGAGGTGCGCGCCGCCGAGGTCAAGGGCCTTTCGCTCTTTCTTGCAAGCGTATTCGCCCCCGTGATCCGCTTTTTCAAACGAATATTTGGCAAATCCTGAGCTTATGGCCGGTTTGCTCGACATAGAGCACCGCGTGTTGCTAACTTCGGTGTTACGACATATCTGAAGAGGAGATCTCTATGGAAGTTTCGCTGACTGTCAATGGACAGGATGTCAGCGCCGACATCGAGCCACGAATGCTTCTCGTACACCTCTTACGCGAAGAGCTTGGCCTCACAGGCACCCACGTCGGATGCGAGACCGGGTACTGCGGTGCTTGCACCGTACACATCGATGGCCAACCGGTGAAGTCTTGCACGATGCTTGCGATTCAGGCCGAAGGCATGAACGTCACGAGTATCGAAGGTCTCAAAGACGGCGACTTGCACCCCGTGCAAGAGGGTTTCTGGGAGCGGCACGGCCTCCAGTGTGGGTACTGCACCCCCGGAATGATCATGTCGGCTGCCGGCATGCTGGCGCAGAACGACAATCCTTCCGAAAGTGAAATCAAGCACGGCATCGAGGGCAATCTGTGCCGCTGCACCGGCTACCACAACATCATCAAAGCAATCGAATACGCAGCCTCCAAGATGCGGGGCGAAGAGCCGGCTGCACCAGATTGGGAGGTCAGCGTATGAGTACGACAAGCGCACTCGGCGGGATTGTCCGGCGTCGTGAGGACCCGGCATTGATCGAGGGAAAAGGCCGATATGTAGACGATATCAAGCTGCACAACGAAGCCGCGTTGGCCTTCGTCCGCAGTCCGCTCGCCCATGCAAAGGTTCTGTCGATCGACAGCTCGGCTGCGTTAGCAATGGACGGTGTTTTCGCCGTGTACACCGCGGCGGACGTTGAGCACATGGGTGCTCTGGTCGCGCAGGTCGCGATCGTTCCACCCCCGCTGCTCAATGGCGATGTCGTGAAGCACGTTGGTGAAGCCGTTGCGATGGTGGTGGCGAGTGACCGATACGTTGCTCAAGATGCGGTAGACGCGATCTTCGTGGACTACGAGCCAATGGATGCCATCGTCGATCTGACCGACGCAGCGTCTGACAGGATCGTGATCCACGAAGGCACGGAGTCGAACACGGTGATCTCTTGGGTCGCACCGTTTGGTGCCGAACCCGATGCTCAAGCTGCCGTGAAAACCGGCATCGAAGAAGCGATGGCCCGCGACGACACGGTCGTAGTCAGCCAGAAGATGACCAACCAGAGGCTTATCCCGACGGCCATCGAGCCGCGCCGGGTGCTCGCCGATTGGGAAGCTGGCTACAAAACGCTCACTGTGCACACTTCCTCACAGATTCCACACGCGGTTGCGGGCGGTATCTCCGTCATGTTGGGGCTGCCGTCTACCAGCGTACGAGTCATCGCCCCCGAAGTTGGGGGAGGTTTCGGATCGAAGCTCAACGTCTATCGAGAGGAAATCCTCGTTGCTTGGGCATCGCAGCAACTCGAACGACCAGTTCGGTGGACCGAGACGCGCCGCGAAGCAGCCAACGCCACGACCCAGGGTCGTGGTTGGATTGGCACTGCGACCGTTGTTGGTACCAGCGATGGAGAGCTTCTGGGTTACAAGTTCGAGGGCCTTGCGGATCTCGGTGCGTACACCCAAGGTTTGGGCGCGGCCATTCCGTTTCTCGGACTCTTCGTTGCCTCTGGTCAGTACAAGATGCCGACGTACTGGAAAGTCGACTGTGTGGTGACCAACACCGCAACGATCGATGCCTATCGCGGTGCGGGCCGACCCGAAGCGATGTACTACATCGAGCGGATCATCGACATGTACGCAAGACAAATCGGCATGGATCCGGCAGACGTTCGGCTCAAGAACTTCATCCCAGCCGAGGAATTCCCCGTCGCGATGTCGCCGGCGGGATTCGCAATGGACACCGGCGACTACGCGATGAACCTCAACGCTCTGCTTGAGACCGGTGCGTACGACGAGATGAAGGCAACTCGAGAAGCTGCTCGCGCTGAAGGCCGTCATGTCGGCATCGGTCTGGCGACGTACGTCGAGGTGTGCGGTTTCGCACCGGCGGGATTGGCCGACCTCGGCTTCTCGTGGTCGGCGTACGGGCTTCCGTCAGCGTACAACGGGTCGGGACTCGTTCGGGTGAACCCGGATGCGACCGTCACCGTCATGATCGGGACCGGTCCAAGCGGTCAGGGCCACCAAACAACGTGGGCACAGATCGTGAGCGACAGGCTCGGGATTGCGGTCGAGGACATCGTGGTGCACCATGGTGACACCGGCGTCTCGCCGATGGGGATTGGCTCGTTCGGATCCCGTTCGGCTGCAGTTGACGGCTCCGCAACGTACGAGGCGGCAGATCGGGTCAGGGCCAAGGCTGCCAAGATCGCCGCTCACCTGCTCGAAGCGAATGAGGAGGACATCGTGTTCGCCGACGGCGCCGCGCACGTTGCAGGCTCTCCCGATAGTTCCGTCGCGTGGTCTGAGATTGCCACAGCCAGCTACCAGGCGCACAAGGCGCCGGAGGGTTTGGACGGCGGACTTGAGAGCGAAGTGCTCTTCAGTCCAGCCAACGCAACCTGGCCGTTTGGTGCACACCTTGCGCTGGTCGAAGTCGACGCCGAAACGGGCAACGTCGAGATACTGCGGTACGTTGCCATGGACGACTGCGGCAATGTGATCAATCCGATGATTGTCGACGGTCAGATCCACGGCGGCCTTGCGCAGGGTATTGGTCAGGCGCTGCTCGAAGAGGCCGTGTATGACGAGCACGGCAACCTGCTCACCGGCTCGATGGTTGATTACCCAATCCCGACCGCCGGCGATGTTCCGATGTTCGAGCTTCATCGCACCGTTACCCCGACAGACATCAACGCTATGGGCGTGAAGGGAGTCGGCGAGGCCGGAACTATCGGGTCGGCACAAACCATCGTTAACGCCGTCGTCGACGCTGTCTCTCCGCTCGGAGTGACACACATCGACATGCCGCTCAGACCAAAACGTGTCTGGGAGGCAATAAACGCGGCATCCGGAAACGGGAGGGCGTAGAAATGTATCCAAGAAAATTCGACTACCTAGCCCCTACAACGATGGATGAAGCGCTCAGCGCGCTGTCCACAACACCGGATGCCAAGATCATGAGTGGCGGGATGAGCCTCATCCCGATGATGAAGCTGCGGCTCTTGTCACCGGCGACAGTGATCGATATCGGCCGAATTCCCGGACTGGATGAAATCGAAGACCGCGGCGACTACCTTGCCATCGGTGCCTCGGTGCGTCATGCCCAAACCGCGTCGAGTGACCTTGTGAAGACCTTCGCCGCAGCCCTTGCGCGTGCAGCCGCGCTAACCGGTGACGTGCAGGTGAGAAATCGTGGAACGACGGTTGGCGCTGTTGCGCACGCCGATCTCGCGGCCGACCAGACCGCGGCGGTGCTGGCGCTTGGTGCAACGATGGTGGCCCGTTCTAGCAGCGGGACTCGTGAGATCGCGGCAAGCGATTTCTTTGTGGACACGCTGACGTCCGCTTTAGCTGAAGACGAGATTCTCGTCGAGGTCCGCGTCCCCAAAGCGGGCGACGGAGAGAGTTCGGCGTACACCAAACTCGGCCGTCACGGCGGAGAATCCGATTACGCCGTGGCCGGTGCTGCTGCGTGGGTTCGTGTAACCAATGGTTCGGTGTCGGATGTACGTATAGCGCTGACCGGTGTTGGCTCCAAGCCGACCCTTGCAGCCAGCGTTGCTGAGGCGCTCATCGGCTCTGACGGATCGGATGCCGCGATTGCCGGTGCCGCTGTCCACGCCACCGACGGTATCAACGTGCTTGAGGACCTGTACGGCTCCGAAGAATACAAAGCGCATCTCGCCACGGTGTACGTGAAGCGAGCGCTTTCGGCCGCCTTGAGGTAGCAAACACAACCAGTCAAACAGAAGATGGGCGCCGGTCGCGCCGGTGGAAGCAAGGCGCGCTGCCAGGAGGCCGTTTTGTCGCGTGATTTGCTGCAGGATTGGGTCAGAGGTGCCGGGAGATCCGAGGTTCGGGCCGATTGGCTCTGCAGACTTCGTGGCACTCGGCATGATTGTTCGTTCAGACAACAGAAACAGCACCCTTGGAAGCGGAGGTGCCTATTCGTCGTTAGGCATACCATACAAGTAGTGATAGGCATGATTTACACTATGGCGGTATGTGTATTAACATCCCGGTTCTCATCACAACGAGGACTGGGGTCCACGATGAATACTGACCGTCGTTTTCGAGTAGCTGTCTCGATCGCGGCTTTTGCTGTTTTTGCATCGGCGTGCAGCTCATCAAGCAACGAAGTCGTCACTGTGTACTCTGGGCGGTCCGAGAACCTGATCGGGCCGATCCTGGATTCATTCACGGAGGACACCGGAATCAAGGTCGCGATTCGTTATGGACAATCAGCGGAACTGGCGCTGCTCATTGAGCAGGAGGGCGATCGGTCGCCAGCCGACGTGTTCATTTCCCAAAGCCCCGGTGCAATGGGCTACGTCCAGCAGCTTGGGATGCTCCAGACCCTTGCTGACGACATCATCGCACTGGTACCGGCGGAGTTCGCAAACGCCGACGGACAGTGGGTGGGGATGTCCGGCCGGGTTCGGGTCATTGTCTACAATAACGACCTGATCGATCTTGCCGATCTGCCCGATTCGGTGTTTGACCTCACCGATGAGATCTTTCGTGGAAAAGTCGGCGTTGCACCCGCCAACGGTAGTTTTCAAGACTTTGTAACCGCAATGCGCGAGATCAGCGGTGACGACAAAGCGTTGGAGTGGTTGGAGGGCCTCGTGGCCAACGATGCCCAGACGTATACCAACAACACCGCGATCTTGGCAGCAGTGTCGCGCGGAGAGATTCCTCTGGGGTTGGTGAACCACTACTACAACTACCGGGCGCTTGCCGAAGACCCTTCGCTCCCCACCGAAAACTTCTTTTTCAAGAACGCCGACATCGGGTCGCTGGTGATTGTCACGGCGCTCGGGATAGTGCGATCCGACTCGACGAACCTGGACATTGCCCAGCAACTCGTTGCGTACCTGTTGAGCGAAAAAGCGCAAACGTTTTTCTCCGAGAACACATTTGAATATCCCCTTGCCAGCGGAGTCGCGGCTGCGGGCAACATTCCGGTCCTCGCCGATCTCGAGGTCGCTACCTACGATCTTGACAGTCTCGGTGGGGGATTGACGCGGACCAAGGAACTCATTGATCAAAGTGGGCTTGAGGACTCGTAACCAGCATCCGTCTACGACGGGAGGGTCGCCCGGCTGGTGGCTGATCGCAGCCACCGTCGGCGTCCTATTCGCCGCGCCGTCTGCGTACCTAGTCGTGCGCTCAGCACAGCTCGGGGCCAACTTTCGTTCGGTCGTGTTTTCGCAACGAACTATCGGCCCCCTGACCAGATCGCTCGCACTTGCATTCGCAGTAACACTCGGCTGCGTGGTGCTCGGGACCGCACTCGCGTGGCTTGTCCACCGCACCGACATCCCGGGTCGCCGCATATGGTCAATCGTCGTACCTCTCCCGCTTGTGATCCCGTCATTCGTTTTCGCCGCCGCAATCCGTCATGCGTTTGGCCAGGGTGGTCTTGTAAGTGGCATTCCGCGTCTCAGTGGTTTCACCGGCTCATTTCTGACCCTTGTCGCTCTGTCTTACCCGTATGTGTACCTGCCCGTTGCGAGTCGGCTGCGTCGCATCCCGCCGAGCCTTGAAGAAGGCGCCCGCATGTTGGGCTCGTCGGCGTGGAGGACCTTCCGCACGGTTGTCGTGCCGCAGGCGCGCGGTGCGATTGCTGCCGGCGGGCTGCTCGTGTTCCTCTACGTACTCAGCGACTTCGGCGCCGTTTCGATCATGCGCTATGACACCCTGACGAGGGCGATCTACTCTGCGCGACTGTCCGACCAGTCGACCGCGGTGTCTCTCGGACTGATGCTTGCCCTGCTTGCGATCGCTCTCGGATACGGCGAACGTTGGTTTCGTTCAGATGTCGACGATGGTCGGCAACTCGTAGGCGTGCCCCGGGTGTACACGTTGGGACGGCTCGCTCCGCTCGTCAGTATTGGCGTTGGCGTGGTCACCGCGGTTGCTTTGGTGGCGCCAATCGGCGCGTTTCTGGCGTGGTGGATTGGAGGCGTTTCTGCACCCGGATCGGGTTACGGAGGCTTTTGGGATACCATCTCTGGACTGCGAGGAGCAGCGTTCAACACGGCACTCGCGGCGGGTATTGCTGCAGGTGTCGCGGCGGCCGTGGTGTTCCCTCTTGCGTATGCAAAGCGCAGGCTCAGTGTAGGAATCGCACCAGTTTCATCGGCGATTGTCGTCGGATCATTCGCGTTGCCGGGACTCGTCGTTGCTTTAGCCATCGGGTTCTGGGCGGTTCAAGCTCCCTGGGCATGGGTGTATCAGTCGTTTCCGATCTTGATTCTTGCGTACGTCGTCCACTTCGGGGCGCAGTCCCTGCGGAGCTCTCAAGCAGCGTTGGACGCCCTCAGCGTACGTTACGATGAGGTCGCCCGAACGCTTGGTGCGACCCAGCGCAGACGTCTGATAAGCATCGACATCCCCCTTGTACTTCCCGGAATCGGTGCCGGCGCAGGTCTTGTGATGTTATCTGTCATGAAAGAATTACCGGCCACCCTGCTGCTCGCACCAATCGGATTCGAGACCTTGGCGACACGCATCTGGACTGCATCCGAAGGTGGGTTCCTAGCTGAAGTCGGCATTGCTTCCCTAATGCTGATTGTTATTTCGGCCATCCTGACCTGGGGGCTTGTTTTGCGGACAACAGCACACGATCGGTAGAGTCCGCACCTTCGGGTGTCTTAGGGTGCCGCATCGGACCGGAGCAGATGACCTGTGCGCCGGCGGCAGTGCACTACCATTCGCGTTATGGGAGAGACGAACTATCGCGATCGGTATCGCGAATACGCTGAGGCAATCTGGGAGATTGAGGAAGAAGGTATTCCGGTTATCCAAGTACGGATAGCCGACTGGTTGGGGGTGAGTCGCGCGAGTGTCTCAGAAATGATGCGAAAGATGAGCGACGACGGACTCATCAAGCTCGACCCGCAGATCCAGCTGACCAAAGAGGGTCGTCACCTTGCCGAAATAATTGTCCGCCGCCACCGTCTTGCTGAGCGGTTCCTTACCGAAATACTCGGTCTGCCCTGGAATAAGGTGCATGCCGAAGCGATGGTGTGGGAAACCACTATTTCTGCCGACGTGGAGGAACGTATGTGGGCGGTGATGAACGATCCCAAGACCTGCCCACATGGCAACCCGATTCCCGGGGCCGGGTATAAGCCACCCAGGATGAAGCCCATCGCTCACATGGAGGTCGGCGAAACTCTGGAGCTTGAACGAATCAGCGAAGAACTCGAACTCGACGCTGACATGCTTGCCTACCTCGACACGAGCGGCATCAGGCCGGACGCCACCATCACCGTCTCACAGCGCGATCCACACGGTGCGCTCACTGTCGACGTCGATGGGATAAGCGTCGGGATCGGAGCATTCGCTGCGCAGCGCCTCTTCGTTCGAGTCCTTTAGGCCTCGAAAAATCAGCCGATTCGAGCGCTTAACAACTACGCCGCAAGCCCGTTGCGTCCGGTGAGTCTTGACAACACGGCTTCGGTGTCGTAGATATGGCGCTTGCTTTCACTGACATCGTGATTCGGGGTCACTAGATATTATGGGTAAAAAACTCGTCATAGTTGAGTCTCCAGCCAAGGCTCGCACAATCTCAGGATTCCTCGGAGATGACTACATCGTCGAGTCGTCGATAGGTCACATCCGCGATTTGCCGCGCCGCGCCGCCGACGTGCCGGCGAAGTACAAGGGCGAGAAGTGGGCAAATCTCGGTGTCGACGTCGACAATGACTTCGCCCCGTTGTACATCATTCCTCCTGATAAAAAGGCGCACATCACCAAGCTGAAGAAATTGCTCAAGGGTGCTGACGCGCTCTATCTCGCGACCGATGAAGATCGTGAAGGTGAATCGATCGCGTGGCACCTGCTTGAGGTTTTGAAACCCAAGGTTGAAGTGAAGCGGATGGTGTTTCACGAGATCACCAAGAAGGCGATTCTCGAAGCTGCCGACAACCCCCGCGAAATTGATCGCCGCCTCGTAGACGCCCAGGAGACCCGGAGAATACTGGATCGCCTCATCGGATACGAAGTTTCTCCGGTGTTGTGGCGCAAGGTGAAACAGGGACTCTCCGCCGGGCGTGTACAGTCGCCGGCCACTCGAATCATTGTCGAGCGTGAACGCGAGCGGATAGCGTTTGTCAGCGCCGGGTACTGGGGAGTCGACGGGGTGTTTACTGCCGGTGGGCAGAGTTTCAACGCGACTCTTGTCTCTGTCGACGATGTCCGCGTAGCTACCGGGCGCGACTTTGGTGACGATGGCGTGCTCGCTGGATCAGACCGAGTCTTGCTCGACGAGGCGGCTGCGAGTTCCCTCGCTTCTGAGGTCACGATCGCCGAGATTCTCGTCACAAGCATCGAGGCGAAACCGTTCACGCGGCGCCCCTACCCGCCTTTCCGCACCTCGACGCTCCAGCAAGAAGGCGGACGCAAGCTGCGGTTCGGCGCCCGGCGCACGATGTCTGCCGCGCAGAGCTTGTACGAAGCCGGGTTCATCACCTACATGCGCACGGACTCCGTTCAACTCTCTGGTGCTGCGATGGAGTCGGCCCGTCGTCTTGTCGCCGGCAGGTATGGCGAGGAGTACCTTCCTGAGAAACCGCGCGTGTATTCGAGCAAGGTCAAGAACGCACAAGAGGCCCACGAGGCCATTCGGCCGGCCAGCGAGTCGTTCAAGGATCCCGCGGCCGCCGCCAAGCAGTTCGGTCCGCAGTCCGACCAAGCCCGGCTGTACGACCTGATTTGGAAACGCACCGTTGCTTCGCAGATGCGGGACGCCAAGGGTGAGGGTGTTCAGGTGCGCCTCGGGGGCAAGTGCACCGCGTCTGGAAAAACCGTCAGCTTTGCGGCGAGCGGACAGACGCTGCTCTTTGCCGGCTTTTTGCGCGCATACGTCGAAGGCGCGGACGATCCTGAGGCGGCACTCGACGATCAGGAAAAGCATCTGCCTGCAATGGAGGTCGCACAGAGCTTGGATGTGGTCAGCGCCGATGCGTCCGGTCACGAAACTCGGCCGCCGGCACGTTACACGGAGGCATCGCTCATCAAGCGCCTCGAGGAACTCGGGATCGGCCGACCATCGACCTATGCGTCGATCATCGGCACCATTCAGGACCGCGGGTACGCCTTCAAGAAAGGTTCAGCGCTGGTGCCAACGTTCGTGGCCTTCTCAACCATCGCCCTTCTCGAGAAACACTTCGAAGAGTTCGTGGACTATGCATTTACGGCCAACATGGAAGACGATCTTGATGCCATCGCCAATGGTCAACAGGACCAGCTCACCTACCTGAACAAGTTCTACTTTGGTGGCGATCGGCGGGGGCTGAAAGACATGGTTGCGCTCAACCTGGACGAGATCGACGCCCGCGAGATCAACTCTATTCTGATCGGCGCCGACGACAACGGCGAGGTCATCGTCGCCCGCGCCGGGCGTTATGGCCCGTACGTCCAGCGCGGAGATGAAACGGCGTCGCTGCCTGACGAGATCGCACCCGACGAGGTCGACGTTGCGAAGGCGATCGAACTGCTCGAGGCACCCGACCAGGATCGCGTCCTCGGCCGACACCCGGAGTCTGGTCTGCCGGTGACGGTGAAGGACGGGCGTTATGGCCCGTACGTTCAAGTCGGCGAGCGCGAGGAAGGTTCGAAAAACGGGCCCCCGACTGCGTCGTTGTTCAAGTCGATGTCGATTGAAACGGTGACTATCGAAGACGCCCTCAGGCTGTTGCAACAGCCGCGTACCGTTGGGGCGCATCCCGAAGATGGTGCAGACATCGTCGCGACGAATGGCCGCTATGGGCCGTACCTGAAGTGGGGCAAGGAGACTCGTTCACTCGAAACAGAAGAGCAGATTTTTGCGATATCGTTGGATGAAGCCGTGAAGGTTCTTGCCGAGCCGAAACGTCGCGGTGGTCGGGTCGCGGCTCCTCCGCTCAAGGAGCTCGGCGACGACCCGAACTCGAACAAACCAGTGGTAGTCAAGGACGGACGCTTCGGTTTGTATGTCACTGACGGCGAACACAACGCATCGTTGCGCGTTGCCGACTCCCTTGAGTCGATCACGCTTGAACGTGCCGCCGAGCTGTTACAGGCGCGTCGCGACAGGGGACCGGCCAAGAAGAAGCCCAAGGCTAAGTCGGGTGCAAAATCAACGCGCAAAGCTGCTTCGGTCTCAAAGGCAAAAAAGTCCGCCAAGAACGTTACGAAGGCAGAAAAGTAGCCTGATGTCGTGAATCGATTCAGGCTCATCTAGATTTCTTTGGTATGACGGACCCACAATCTTCGGCTTCGACTGGTCTATCGCTACGGCGGGGACAATTTGCACGATTCTTTTGGGCTGCCGTAATCGGCAGCACCGGCGACTGGATAACGATATTTGCGACTCTCACTATCGCAAAGGGATACGGTGGCGAAGCAGGCATCGTGTTCGCAATCCTGGCCCGGGTTCTCCCCGGCCTCCTCATAGGTCCGATTGTGGGGGCGTTGACCGACAGAATGGACAGGCGCCGTTTGATTGTCATCGCGGACTGGGGTAGGGGCTTGCTCGTTCCCCTTCTTGCGATTTCACCAAATCTGCGGACAATCCTTTTTGTCACTTTTTTCATGGAGATTCTGAGCCTGGCCGGCCAGTCTCCCCGGGCTGCCGTCCTCCCACGCCTCGTCAAGAAATCGAACATCGTCGCGGCAAACTCCTTGATGATGGGAGCCGCCTACGGGACCATTCCGCTTGGCGCCGCCTTCAATTGGGTGCTCGCCGGATTCCCATCGATGTCGCTCGGTGGCCTCGTGCCGGAGGTGAACCGGGTCGTCGCGTTGGCCTTCACCTTCGACGCGTTGACCTTCTTCGTGTCTGGTGCGATCATCGCGTCGTTTCCTGCCATACGGGCCAAAGCATCAAATGGCGAAACCGCTGCCGATTCGTCCACGTTCGCTGACATTCGCGAGGGGCTTCGGTTCATCTGGCGCGACCGCTCGGTGTTGCGGGTGATCGTCGGCATGACGGCCGCGCTCTTTGGTGGCGGTTTTGTCATCGTTATCGGCCAAACCTTCGTGGAGACGAGTTTGGAGGCGGGAGACTCGGGGTTCTTCGCGGTGGTCACGCTCCTTGGTGTTGGCGCCGGCTTCGGGTTTTATATCGTCTCGCTGTTCGAGCGTCTGCTCGCGCAGCGCGAAGCCGTGTTCACCGTCGCGGTTGTCGTGACCGGTGTCGGTCTCGGTGCGGCCGCATTCACTCAGACGGTCGCAGGCGCCGGGGCCTGGATGTTGGTGATGGGGTTTGGCGCCGGGGCCGCATACGTCATGGGCCTCACTCACCTGCACGAAGACGTCGAGGATGAATTGCGCGGGCGTGTCTTCGCAACGCTTTTCTTGTTGATCCGTCTCGGACTGTTCGTGTCGATGTCGATCGCACCCGTGCTGCTCAAGTATCTGAGGACGGCGCGGGTTTCCTGGCTTTTCGAGGACGCCGCCCGATCGGTCCTGTTGCTCGGCGCGATCCTGATAGGTGTCACTGGCGCGACAGGTCTGCGGGCGGTTCGATCACAACTTCACTGGCCGCAGTTCGACACGAGTACGCGGGCAACTCTCGCCGAGGTACGGCGTGTATTGCACCAGCGTGGGATCGAACGCCCTCCCGCCGTAGATGACCATGATGACGACGACCGTGACCACGATCCCACATGATCTCGTATATTGCGTTCGAAGGTATTGAAGGGGCGGGGAAGTCGACGGTCATGGCTGCTGTCGAGGAGGTCCTGCACGACAGGGGTGTCCCAGTTACGACCGTTCGGGAACCCGGGGCGACTCGTGTTGGGGAGCAGATACGAGAGATCTTGCTGGACCTCGGTTCAACGATTGACCCGTGGGCTGAGGCAATGCTGTTTGCCGCTGCGAGGGCACATCTGGTTCGCGACATCGTTCAACCCGCCCTCGATCGCGGAGAAATTGTGCTTTCTGATCGCAGTGTTTTCTCAAGCCTTGCATACCAAGGCGGGGGTCGCGATTTGGGCATCGAACAAGTCCGCATGGTCAACGCCGCCGCTCTCGGGGGGATCTGGCCCGATCGGGTGATTCTGCTCAGAGTTGATCCAACCACCGGCATCGACCGTCAAGAGGTAGTTGACCGCATCGGCGCCGAGGGAATCGAGTTTCAGGCACGTGTCGCCAACGCGTTCGACACGCTGGTTGCCGCAGATCCAGAGCGATTCGCGGTGATCGATGCCTCGGAGCCGATTGCTAGTGTCGTTCAGGCAGCAATCAAGGAAGTTGAGCGGTGGTTATGGACCCCTTCGTAGGAGTTATCGGGAACACCTCGGTACAGGCAATGCTGCGCAACGAACTCGCCTCTCCGGCCCACGCATACCTGTTCGTTGGCCCGGCACAGACGGGTAAGGCAACTGTTGCGCGGAGGTTTGCCGGCGCACTGCTTGGCGAGGGTGAGGAAGGGCTGCGTCGCGTACTCGGGCCCGGACATCCCGACGTGATTGTTATCGAGCCGTCCGGCCGCACGTCGATCACGGTAGACCAAGTGAGGTCGGTGGTCGCACAGGCAAGCCTCGCCCCGATGGAATCTGATCGCAAAGTGTTTCTCTTCGAAGAGGGATCGATGATGAACGACGAGGCGGCGAACGCTCTGCTGAAGACACTCGAAGAGCCGACCGCCACCACGGTTTTTGTCATCGTCGTTGAGTCAGAAAACGACCTTCCCGAAACAATCGCAAGCCGGTGTAGGACCGTCGTCTTTGGGCGTGTGGCGCACGATGATCTCGCCGAGGGTTTACGCGAAATGGGTGTTGAGACGGATCAGGCCGACCGTGTGGCCAGAATTTCTGGAGGAAGACCTGGCTTGGCTATTGCGCTTGCAACTCAGTCAGAGGTGTCAGGTTTTCGCCAGGCCTGGCTCGACGTGCCCGCGAGTGTGACTGAGGATCCGGGTCTTAGCTTTCGTCTCGCTGATACGGTCATTGCAGCCGCCGATCCGCTGCTGGCAACCATAAAGGAGCGCCACACCGCGGAGCGCGAGGATTGGGATAGCGGTTCAAAGACCGCAAGAGAACGCCAAGAAAGAGAACTGAAACGGGCGGCAATCACGCTGCACATCTCCGGTCTGGAGATGCTGGCCGGTGTGTACCGCGACATCGCCGCAGCTCAATTCGGGGCGCAAGTGCACAACACCGACCTTTCGCCGGCGGCCCTCATGCGTGTGACACCCCGCACGGCCATGCGAAACGCACAGAGGGTGCTCGACACGATCGATCATCTCAAGGCGAATCAACGCCCCGGCATTGCCTTTGCGAACCTGTTCTGTGCTATCGGGGCGCCATGAGAACCTGGTTCGGTGGGGAGACATCTACCGCGGTGTTGCGGCGCCCTGTTGGGTTGCTCGCTCGTCTGGCTTGCGACCTCGTCGTGGTCGGAACCGAGCACATACCGATGTCTGGGCCGGTTGTGTTCGCACCCAATCATTCGTCTCTGATCGATCCGCCCTTCGTGAGCCTTGCAGTTCTTCGGTACACGCACTACCTCGCACTCGACGAATTGTTTGGCCATTCGCGGGTGTTCGATGCCGTCACGAAGCACTTCGGCACCATTCCTATGTCTCGCACCTTTCCGCCGTTGGGGGCGATGAAGGCTGCCCTGGCAGTTCTCGATGAGGGCGGAGCGATGACGATTTTTCCCGAAGGTCGACGCGCGGACCGGTGGGGACAGTCTGTCACAAAGCGCGGTGCCGCGTGGCTCGCATTCGCAACGGGCGCACCGGTCGTGCCGGTCGCTCTTGAGGGGACGGCAGGGGCGCTCTCATTGGCGCAGTCAAAGTTCCGTCGAATATCAGTGCGGGTTACGGTTCTTGAACCTATCGATCCGTTGGCGTTTCTTTCTTTCGAATCGCCAACTCGCGCGATAATGAACGAGTGGGAGGATGCGATGTCAATGGTTTTGGGCGATCGAGAAACGCACCGAGCGATGGGCAAAGACGGGCAAGGGGAATTGTGAAAGTTGTTGTCACTGGGTCGAGCGGTCTCATCGGATCAGCACTCTGCACTGCACTTGTTGAGCGCGGCGACACCGTCACACGAATGGTTCGTTCTGAAAGTGCGGGGGGCCAGTCTGTGTGGCGACCGACTGAAGGCATGATTGATGACGAAGTCATCGCTGCCGCTGACGTCGTCGTGCACCTTGCAGGTGCAGGAATCGGCGACAAACGCTGGACCTCCTCCAGAAAAGCAGCCGTGTTGAGGTCGCGAACGGAGGGCACCAGGCTGATCGCTTCCTCGGCTCTCAGAGCTGAGAATCCTCCGTTCCTCGTCTGCGCCTCAGCGATCGGCTTCTACGGGGAGAGGGGGGAGGAGGTTCTCACCGAGGCAAGCGATCAGGGTGACGATGGCGAGTTCCTTGTGCAGGTCGTGACCCAGTGGGAGGCTGCCGCCGAAGCCGCGGTTCTCCAGGGTGTGTCCGTGGCGCATCTGCGAAGCGGGATTGTTATGGCGAAGGCTGGTGGGGCGCTCAAAAAGATGCTGATCCCGTTTCGATTCGGCTTGGGTGGGAAGTTCGGCACGGGGAAACAGTGGTGGCCATGGGTCAGTCTTCATGATGAGGTCAGAGCCATCCTTTTCATCATCGACAACAGGCTCACCGGCTCGTTCAATATCGTCGCGCCGCAGGAGATTCGGCAGAAGGAGTTTGCAAAGACACTTGGATCGGTGCTTCGCCGACCGACTTTGTTTCCGCTTCCACGGTTCGTTGCCAGGACTCTGCTTGGCCGTGAAATGGCAGACTCGCTGCTCTTCGCATCGCAGCGTGTCCATCCGCACCGGCTTTTAGCCCATGGCTTTGAGTTCGAAGATGAGGATCTCGCCGGGGCCTTGCGCCGCGAGCTCAGCGGCCGGCCGACCACCTGATCGGGATGTGGCGGACAAAGCCCCGGAGGCTACAATGCTGCAGCCCCCGCCGGGGTAGCTCAGTCGGTAGAGCAACGCACTCGTAATGCGTAGGTCACGGGTTCGATTCCCGTCTCCGGCTCCGAGATACCCCGATCAGTCAGGCGTCTGGTATTTTTCATACGCAGGCATACTCAATCCGATCGGACTCTGGGAGAACCGTGGCAGATAAGTCGACATTCGAAAAGCAGGCAATGCCTTACGCCGGTCAGCTCTATTCAGCTGCTCTGAGGATGACCCGAAACCCTTCCGACGCCGAAGACGTCGTACAGGAGACCTACCTCAAGGCGTACCGAGCCTTCGGGTCCTTCGAGGACGGGACCAATCTCAAGGCGTGGCTATATCGCATTCTCACCAACACCTACATAAATCGGTACCGAAAAAAACAGCGTCGGCCGAACGAGGTTGAACTGGGGGAGCTGCAGGACTTGTACCTGTATCGTCGCATGGGTGAACCGAGCGGGGCATCGGTCAGCGCCGAGGAAGACGCCCTGGCGGGTTTCGTGGATTCGGACATCATCGATGCGCTTGAATCGCTTCCCGAAAACTTTCGGATGCCTGTTCTGATGGCGGATGTCGAGGGGTTTTCTTACAAAGAAATCGCCGGAATGCTCGACGTTCCCATAGGGACGGTGATGTCGCGGCTGCATCGGGGAAGAAAAGCGCTGCAAAAGAAGTTATGGCATATTGCAGAAGCCCGTGGCCTAACAGGATCGACTTCATGATACAAGGGTGCGACCACGCCACCGAGTACATATATCACTATCTCGACAACGAGATCACCTGGACGCGCCAGCAGCGCATCCGGTGGCACCTGCGTAGATGTCGGGACTGTTCTGGCGCGTTCGAGTTCGAGATGAACTTAAAAGCTTCGATCAGGCGTGCCGCGCGTACAGATGTTCCTCCGGAACTTATTGACCGCCTTCAGACGTTAATACAACAAGAAGAGCAACACGGCTTTTAGGGCTGGCGCCGGCACGCCCCAGCGATAAGCCAGATTGGACGTCACAATGCCCGACAACGTTCTCAAGGGGAAGAGGATCACTGGGAGCGCTCGTGCACCCAAGCAGATCATCGAACAACGCACCTGCGAGTCCAAGAGATGCGACACGGTGTTATCAAGGTACAACCGCCGCGAGTTTTGTTTCGCCCACGCACCGGCGAAGTTCCCCCGGGTCCGCGGACGAATCGCCTCCGAAAACTGCTGACCCCATCCGGTCAACGGAACTATCTGTTGAACAACTCGCGCGTATATCCTCGTTCTTGCGTCCAATCGTGCGGTATACCGCACGATTGGACGCAAGAACGAGTCGTCTGGATCGTTGGGACGGCGTCTTGCGGGTTGGTGGGATTGCGTCGAAACTCGCCACGTCGTCGGAACGGTTCTATTGTTTAGCGGGATGAAAAAGCAACCGCGCCTATTCGCCGCTGTCCTTGTATTCGCTGCAGTCTCAGTGCCTGCCGCTGCGTTTGCGGCAACACCGCATGCCGCCACGGTCGTCGCGTTCACCGAAGTTACGGATGCACCTGAAGAGGTGATCATGAACGACTCGGGCATCGTCCCGGCTGTCGAGCAGATCGCTCCGTCGGAAGAGGTTGTAGAACAGCCGTGGACCTTCCGATTTATGGTTCCGGTTATTGCGCTGCTCGGCCTTACAGTGCTTGTTGCGGCCTCTCTGCACTACGCGCTTCGGGTTCGCGGTAGGTATCGCGTTGAGGGCTAAGTTGCCCGAGCTTGATCTGCGCGGCGCGCTTGGTTCGGGGCGGCGCGCCTAGCAACATCGGCGGCGTCTCCACACATTTCGTGTAGCGTCTTTCTATGGCAAGCGCGGAAACAGACTTCACTCATCGGATTGCGAACCGGTTCGCCGGCTCTTACGCGCTTGCCGGCACCTACCACGAGCACCGTTACGCCGAGCAGGCCCCCCGGTTCGTGGCGCGTGCGGCCGAACTTGTGACAGCCGAGACCGGTCTCGTCACTGCCGGCGAACCAACCGTTGAGGTCGTTTCGCGCTCGCGATGGGTCGACGTGAACATCGCAGCTTTTGAGAAGTTAATGGAGCCAGTCGCCGCCCGACTGCTGAAGAGAGATACCCAGCGTTCTTCCGGACGAGGCGACAAACGCGGGCTATCTGGGAAGTCTGGTCAGTTGATCGGGGCGGAGATTGGAGCGTTGCTCGGTCTGGTTTCTCGTCGGGTGCTCGGTCAGTACGAGCTTGTTCTGCCGACTGCCGACGGAAGTTACGGCGACACGGTGATGTTTGTTGGTGCGAACGTTCTGGCGATGGAGCGGGCTCACGAGTTCAATCCGAAGGACTTTCGGTTTTGGGTCGCGCTCCACGAGTGCACTCACAGGGCCCAGTTTCTCGGCGTCCCGTGGCTGCGCGACTACTTCTTTTCCCTCGTCGAAGACCTCACCGCGCATACAGAGCCGTCGGGGTCGCAGCTCCAACGTGTTCTGCAGACGGTGCGCCAGGCCTCAGAACAGGGGAACCCGGTACTCGACGACACCGGCGTGATCGGCTTGTTCGCATCCGACGAGCAGCGGACAACTATCGATCGAGTGCAAGCGCTGATGTGCCTCCTCGAAGGTCACGGCCATATCGTCATGGACCGCATTGCGGCGCGGACGATCGTAAGCCAGGCGCGGATGTCCAAGGTTCTCGCCAGCCGACGCGCCAATCCACGGGTCGCGGCATTTCTTCGATTCATTGGTATCGAGATGAAACTGAAACAGTATTCGCTCGGGGCCTCTTTCATCAGTCACGTTGAGGACACGGCGGGTTGGGACTACCTCAACGTGGCGTTCGAATCGCCCGAGGCGCTGCCGACTCTCAACGAGATCAACGACCCGGCTTTATGGTTGTCTCGGACCGGGTAGACCGTCTTTCTCGGCTGGTCGATGATGCTCTTAGTGGGTTAGACAATCCCTCCGTTCTAGTCGGATGGAGCGGTGGTGTTGATTCAACCGCGTTGCTCCTCGCCGCCGCGAGCGCAGGTACGGTGCAAGCGGTTCACATCCACCATGGGCAAGATCACTCCGACGACGCCAAGGACCATGTGCGAAGGGTTTCTGCGCAGTTGGGTGTACCGCTCGTTGTGGTGCGTGTGAGCCTTGATCCGGGGCCAGGATTCGAGGAACGGGCTCGCGACGCGCGGTTGCAGGCGTTAGCCGATCTTTGCGGTGAACAGAGCGTTGTGCTGCTAGGCCATCATCGTGGCGACGTCGTTGAAACGGTGCTTCACAACCTCTTTCGCGGAACCGGTCCTCTTGGTTTCTCCGGCCCACGACCGATCCGTCTCCCCTTTGTCCGACCGTTTCTTGGCGAGTCGCGTGAGGCGTTGCGTGCGGCGGTGGAGGAAGCAGGTGTCGACGTGTTTGAGGATCCAACCAACCGCGATACCCAAGCAACTCGGAACTGGATCCGACACACGATCCTCCCGGCGGTAACGGAACGCATGCCGCAGGCCGCCGATTCGATAGCGCACTTTGCCGGCATCGTTGGCGCGGACGAGACCCTGCTGCGGGAATCGGTTCCAGATGTTGTGCGGACCTTCCACGGCGCTATCTCGATCCCGATTGCCGTCGCCGCCACCCTGCCACCTCCTGTCGCGACGCGGTTGGTCCGTCAGATGTTGTTACAAGCAAGACCGCCGGACCACGCCCCGCGGCGTGACGTCAATCAGGTGCTCGAAGTTGTCCACGGGCGGATGGTTCACGCCCAACTCACCGGCGGGCTCATCGTGGAACGAGAGGCAGCGCTAGCGGTGGTGTATGACCCAGATGACGTTGCGGTCCCTTCCCCGGCAATTGTCTCTGTCCCGGGAACCGTCGTGTTCGGCACCCACCGGGTCACTGTCAATACAACCGGCGTTGATCTTCCACTGATCGGCCGAAACAGGGCGCTGGTGCGGGTGACTCCCGATGCCCCGGTCGAGATTCGGGTGTCTGATGTGGGTGAACGAGTTGCGATCGAGGGTGGGTCGAAGCTTGTTCGAGATGCCCTTGCCGAGGTGGGTGTGCCGTCGCGCCTCCGATCGACTTGGCCTGTTGCTGTGTTGCATGGCAAGATCGCATGGATCGCGGGGACTCGTGTCGCCGCGTGGGCTCGGCCGTCGGGGTCGAACCCAGATGCGCTTGTGTTCTCTGTTGAAAGGGCTGACCGGTGAAACTTGGTCGCACGTTGATTTCTGAACAGGAAATCTCCGAAAAACTTTTAGAAATGGGTGCCAAGATTTCGCAGGACTACGAGGGCAAAGACCTGTTGATGATTGGCATTCTCAAGGGGGCGTTCATGGTCATGGCGGACCTCTCACGACACATCACCGTCCCGGTCTCTTTTGATTTCATGGCGGTGTCGTCATACGGATCCGCCACCAAGACCTCTGGTGTCGTTCGAATCCTCAAGGATCTCGATGCCGAGATTGCAGGCAAGCATGTGCTCATTGTTGAAGACATCATCGATTCGGGTCTCACGCTGCACTATCTCATGAAGAACCTCGGTGTGCGTAACCCGGCAAGTCTTGAGCTCGCCGCACTGCTGATCAAAGATGGTATTGAACGTCCAGCGCTTGAAGTGAAGTACCCCGGCTTCACAATCCCGAATGAGTTTGTTGTGGGATTTGGCCTGGACTACGACCAGCACTACCGCAACCTGCCGTATATTGCCATTCTTGAAGAGGAGTGACACGGCCTTGAAGAGGAGCGACACGGCCTTGAAGAGGAGTGACACGGCCTTGAAGAGGAGTGACACGGCCTTGAAGAGGAGTGACACGGCCTTGAAGAAGAGCAGATCCTCTACCATCGAGCTTGTCCTCTGCGGAGGATTAGTCCTCAGAATGTTCCGATAACAACCGATTAGGCAATATCATGGGCCGACGCACCCCACCGTGCGCCGTGCGCACAATTTCCAAAGGACAACCTTGAAACGCTCAGCACGCACATTTCTCGTATACGGCATTGTGGCAATGTTGCTTCTCGTCGTCATCAGTGGCACATTCAGCTCAGCGAATGTTTCAGATGAGTTGTCATTGGACGCCTTCGAGCAGGCGCTCGCTGAAGGCAAAATCGCCGAGGTCCAGATCCTCGCCCGCTCGAACAAGATCACCGGCACATTTTTGGGTTCGGCCGAGGGCGAGGGCGAGTTCAAGGTCGTCTACCCCGGCGAGTATGAGCAAGTCATCACTGAGAAGTTGATTGCCGCAGACCTCAAATTCGAAGTCGATAACGAAGACCCGACGTTCATTGACTTCATCATCGGGTTTCTACCGTACATCCTCATTTTCGGCATTTTCATCTTCGTCATGATGCGGATGCAAGGCGGCGGGAACCGTGTTATGCAGTTCGGCAAGTCCCGCGCAAAACAGGTGAGCAAGGACCAGCAGAAGGTCACGTTTAAGGACGTTGCCGGTGCGGATGAAGCCGTTGAAGAACTTGACGAAATTCGTGAGTTTCTGGCGAGTCCGGCAAAGTTCCGCGCACTCGGTGCCAAGATTCCGAGGGGTGTGTTGCTCGTCGGCCCTCCAGGAACCGGCAAGACGTTGCTCGCCCGGGCCGTGGCCGGGGAAGCGGACGTACCGTTCTTCACCATCTCGGGTTCTGACTTCGTCGAGATGTTTGTGGGTGTCGGTGCCAGCCGAGTCCGCGACCTGTTTACGCAGGCAAAAGCTGCTGCCCCGGCGATTGTGTTCATCGACGAAATCGACGCAGTGGGTCGGCACCGAGGCGCCGGTCTCGGCGGAGGTCACGATGAGCGCGAGCAGACCCTGAACCAGCTTCTTGTCGAACTCGACGGTTTTGAGGGCGAGACCGGTGTGATCGTTCTCGCGGCGACGAACCGTCCAGACATTCTCGACCCGGCGTTGTTGCGCCCTGGCCGTTTTGACCGTCAGATCGTTATCGACCGCCCCGACATCAGAGGCCGCGAGGGCATCCTCTCTGTTCACTCGAAGGGCAAGCCGTTGGCGGACGACGTCGAAATTAGCGCACTCGCCCGTCAGACACCGGGGTTCACCGGTGCGGATCTTGCGAACCTCATCAACGAGGGGGCACTGCTTGCGGCGCGTCGCAGCGCAGACGAAATAACGATGGCGGACCTCGAAGAGTCCATCGATCGCGTGATCGCGGGTCCGGAACGGAAGAACAAGGTGATCTCGAAAAAGGAGCGCGAGATTACCGCCTTCCACGAGGCGGGTCACGCTCTTGTCGGGTTTGCGCTGCCGAACGCCGATCCGGTGCACAAGATCACGATCATTCCGCGTGGCCGCTCGGGTGGGTTCACACTGTCGCTGCCCACCGAGGACAAGACCTACCTGCTTCGTGCTGAGCTGATCGATCGTCTGGCGATGTCGCTTGGCGGACGCACTGCGGAGGAAGTCGTGTTCGGCGACCCATCGAGTGGTGCCACGGATGACATCGAAAAGGCCACCGCCCTTGCCCGCCGGATGATCATGGAATGGGGCATGAGCGACAAGCTTGGACCCATCCGATACGGGAATCCTGAGCGGCAAGTGTTCCTTGGCAGGGACTACGCAAACGAGTCGACTTACTCCGATCATGTCGCAGAGGCGATTGATGAAGAGATTCGTTACCTGATGACACAGGCGCACGAAGAGGCGCGTCTCATTATCGAGCGTCACCGGGACGCGCTGGATCGCATTGCGAGCAAACTGCTCGATGTTGAGACACTCAACGCAAAGGCGATCCGTGAGATTTTCTTTGATGTTCCGAAATGGGAACACGTGTCCGGGAATGGCAAGAGGGTGAGTTATCCCAAGAACCCGGTGTTTCCCGAGGTTGATGAGTCCCCCGATTCCAAGCCCGAGCAGACCTCTGATTCCGGGGCTGAGCAATCCTCTGAATCCGAGAAGAAGCAGGATGTCCCAGCCGAAACTCCACAGGTTGCGGTAGATGCGCCCGCCGTCTCAGTGGCTGACGTGGGGCCAGCCGCCGACTCCAGTGTGGATGCCTGACACTTCTCGCTCGTGGCGACTCCGCACGCGTACACTCGATCCTTCCCAGCACACCCTGGTTATGGGGATTCTCAATCTGACCCCTGACTCGTTTTCAGATACCGGCGTTTTGATGGACCACGGTGAGATCAATGTCGCGAGTGCCGTGGGAGCTGGGTTGGCGCTCGTCGAAGATGGCGCCGACATTGTCGACGTTGGTGGCGAGAGCACCCGACCCGGTTCGCGGCCCGTATCGGCCGCCGAGGAAAGCTCCCGGGTGGTTGAAGTTATCGAGGCGCTCACCCGATCTGGCGTTGCGGTCTCGATTGATACGTCGAAGCCAGCCGTTGCACGCGCAGCCATGGCTGCCGGTGTCGAGATTATCAATGACATCACCGGATTTTCAAACAACGAGATGATCGATGTCGCAGCACAAACCGGCGCTGGTGTTGTTGCGATGCACATGCAGGGTTCGCCGCGCACGATGCAAGTCGCCCCTAGCTACGACGATGTCGTTGAAGAGGTTTGCGCGTTCTTGGGTGCCTCCGCGTCCCGCTTGCTTGATGGGGGTGTCGACCGTGGGCGGATATGTCTCGATCCCGGCATCGGTTTCGGGAAGTCTGTCGAACACAACCTCCGGCTGTTGGCGCACCTCGGGCGGGTTGTCGAGCTGGGTTTCCCAGTACTCGTCGGAGCGTCTCGCAAAGGCTTCCTGGGCACTCTGCTGGCTGACGACGGTCTCGACCAACCTGCCGAGGGTCGCGACGCTGCAACAGGAGCGACGACCGCTCTTGCCATTCAGCAGGGCGTGTCAATTATCCGGGTACACAACGTTGCCGGCGCAGTGCAGGTTGCCCGCGTGACGGACGCTATTGTTAACATCCGCAGCGCCAACTGAAGGAGCAAGAGTAGGCATCGTGGCAGGATTGGAACCTCGGGGGTTTACTTGGGTCATTGCAGGAAAACTTGCGGTTTCGGAGCGCATCGGCGGTTATGGAATACAACACCGACGGGTACGGCGCGAGGAAGAAATCATTTGGCTGGTCGAGGCCGGGATCACTGCTGTCGTGTCGCTTCTCCCCGGCAACCAGAACGAAGCTGCGTATGAAAGTGCGGGGTTGGCGTTTTCTCACTATATGATCGCGGACGCCTTTGAGGTCGAAGAGGCGCCTGAAATCTTTGCGCTTATCGCCGACGCCACCAGCGATCCCGATGCGGTGGTACTCATCCATCGAGACTTGATTGATGACACAGTTGTTGGGCTCCTGGGCGGATACCTTATGTACAGCGGTCTTGTCGAGGACCCGATCATGGCTACTTCGGTGATCCAGGAGATTGTTGGGCGGGCGATTGGTCCCGAGGGTCGCCGCCTAATCCCCCAAAAGGCGTAGCAGTGACTACCCGCGCCCTTGTGGCGTTGGGCTCCAACCTTGGCGACCGCGGCGCATTTGTGCGCGACGCCGTTGCCCATCTGCGTGCGCTCGGGGTTCTCGTCGGTGCCTCATCACTGTACGAAACCGAACCGATCGGCGGACCCGAACAGGATCACTACATCAACGCAGTCGTTGTGCTCGACACCGCTCTTACGGCGCGCGAACTTCTAGAGGCGTTGCTAGGAATCGAGCGGAGAATGGGCCGAAAGCGTAATGAGCGTTGGGGCCCGCGAACGATTGATCTTGACCTCATTGCGTTCGGAGACGATGTGATAGACGAGCCGGGCCTCACCGTTCCGCATCCGAGGTTTACCGAGCGCAGGTTCGTGCTCGAACCGCTCTTAGAGACCTTCCCAGACGTGGTCATCCCCGGTCACCACGATCTACGCGCCGAGTTGGACTCTCTTTCTGGCCAGCAAATATTCCGCACAACTCTGCTCGTCACCCCGGATATGATCGCCATCCCAGGCATGAGGACAGCACTTTGGGCCGGGTCTGCTGTGGCCGTGGTGGCGCTGGGCGCGGCAACCTTTCTCTTGCGATGACTCGATCTCTCTTAAGTTCGCTCGGCCGTCGGATCCGGGCGGGTAGTGCGCTAAATTAAGCGCATGTGTCCAACCGCCGGCAGCGCCGCACGAGACAAGATTCTCCTCAGTCTGAAGAACTCTGGGCCGACGTCGGCGTCGGGTCTTGCGGGCGAGCTTGGGGTGACGTCGTCCGCGATCCGTCAGCAGCTATGCGAACTCGAGGCGGATGGCCTCATTGCGTCCGAGGAGTTGCGGCCGGGTACCGTCGGGCGGCCCCATAAGCGCTGGCATGTTGTCTCGACCGCCGAAGCGAACGCTTGCTTTCCAGATTCGTACGCAAGCCTGACATTGGCGCTTATTGCTGCAGCACGCTCGGCCTTTGGCGAAGAAGGTGTACAGAAACTTGTTGCAGAGCGCGTGAAGATCCAGACCGACGAGTATCGCGAACGTATTGGCGAAGACTCAACCGTGGCGGAACGGGTCAGCAGCCTTGCTGACTTCCGCAACGATGAGGGTTATATGTCCGGTTGGGCGCAGGAGGGCGACGGCACGTTTTTGCTATGGGAGAACCATTGTCCGATCTGCGAGGCTGCTACCGAGTGTCAGGATCTGTGCGCGGGCGAGATCGACCTCTTCAGGGGTGTACTTGGAGACGGGGTGAGTGTCGAGCGGGTCGAGTTCATCGTTGACGGCGACAGACGGTGTGCGTATCGCATCGATTCTGCGCCGATTGCCTTTGTGGAGAAACCTTCACAAGTCGCACACGAGTAGTGCGTGGGGCGCGGCGGCGCTTCGATGTTGCGGCTTTGGCCGCTAGATTCTGTTGGGTACCAGTACCAAACAAGGACTGAAGCAACTTATGCGCATCACGCTGGTCGGCCCCGGACGGGCCGGCATGTCTCTCGCCCTGGCCTCACAGGCGTCGGGTCACCGGATTGTCACCGTCGTTGCGCGGAACCTCGAATCCGCTCGCACCGCGGCCGAAGAGGTAGGAGCGAACGCTGCAGTCCTCTCGACGCAGCTCGAGCCGAGCGATCTGTGGATAATCGCAACCAGGGATGACGCGATCGGAGAGGTTGCGCGGGCTCTGTCCGACCTGTTGGCCGAGGGTACGCCCCCGCCAAAGGTCGCCTTCCATCTCTCCGGGATGATGTCGGTTGCCGCATTGGACTCTTTGAGGACCGCTGGAGTGCCGACCGCCTCGTTGCATCCGTTGCAGACGATGCCAAACCCACAGGTGGGGAGCGAGCGGCTTCCTGGTTCTTGGTTTGCGGTGACCGCAGAAGACGACTCCCACCCGCTCCTGGTCGAGTTCGTCGAGTCGCTCGGTGGTCGTCCATTTCGTTTGCAGGACTCCGCCAAAGCTGTGTACCACGCGGCCGCGGCCGCGGCCGCGAACTTCACACTTGCAAACATGGTTGTCGCCCAGGATCTGCTCGACTCTATTGATGTCCCGATTGCGGTCCTAGGTCCTCTGATGGATGCAATCGTGTCGAACGCGATTGCGATTGGACCCCGTGCAGCTCTCACCGGTCCGATCGCTCGAGGCGATGTCGAAACCGTCGCTTCTCAAATCCGCGCTGTCGCTACCAATGCCCCGGAGCTTCTCTCATTGTTCGTTGCCAACGTGGCATTCCTCGTCAGAATCGCCGGGCGTTCTGAAGAGTTCGCCGACCTAGTCGACGAGTACGCCGTATGAAGATTGTTACAACGTGGGCCGACGCCCGTCTGGCAATCGGCGAGAGGGGGACTAGCGGACTTGTGCCGACGATGGGGTTCCTACACGAAGGTCATGGCCGCTTGTTCGACGAGGCTGAGTCGTCGTGTGATGTTGTGATCTGCAGCATCTTTGTGAATCCTCTTCAGTTCGGCGAAGACGCAGACCTTGCCGCGTACCCCCGCGATCTTGAGCGAGACGTCGAGATCGCCGAAGCAGGCGGTGTCGACGTTGTCTTCGCCCCATCCATTGACCAGGTGTACCAGCGACGAATGTCGACGACCGTGTCGATCGAGGGTGTTTCTAACGGAATGGAAGGCGAGTTCAGGCCGGGTCACTTTGCTGGTGTCGCGGTGATGGTCGCAAAGCTGTTTGCCGGCATTCAGCCGGACAGGGCCTTCTTCGGCAGGAAGGACGCCCAGCAGTTGGCGGTGATCGCGACGATGGCGCAGGACCTTTCGTTCCCGGTCGAGGTTGTTGGGGTGCCCACACTCAGGGAGCACGACGGCCTCGCACTGTCGAGCCGTAACACCCGCATTGATGCGAGCCGTCGGTATCAGGCGACAAGCCTCAGCCGGGGATTGTTCGCCGCTGCCAAGCTTCTCGATAATGGTGTCCGCGACGCCGATACCCTCATCCACGCTGCCGCAACCGAGATGAACAGCGCAGGTGTGTCACCCGACTACATCCAACTCGCCAGTCAAAGCAGTGCCAAACGTCTCACTGTTGTGGATCGGCCGGCGTTCCTAGCCACTGCTGCGCGGGTGGGGGATGTCCGTCTCATCGACAACCTGCACATAGGGTTTGCTGACGGCGTGGTCGAGCCTGACCGGGGTACGACGCTATCGTCCCCGAGCATTCTGTACGGAGGCTCGTAGATGTTGCTCACACTCGATGTTGGAAACACTCAGACCGCAGTTGGGCTGTTCGATGGTGAAACCCTCGTCGGTCATTGGCGGCTCACGACAAACCCGGATCAAACGAGCGACGAGATGCGGCTCGCATTGCGCGGGGTTCTCAGCCTTGGCAACTTCAAGTCCGACGATATCCACGGTGTGTCGATCTCGTGCGTGGTACCGGCAATCCTGAACCCACTGCGCGAAGTCGCAGAACTCGTCGCACCGGGAGCCGTCACCGTCGTCGGGCCGGGCACCAAGACAGGGATGCCGATCACCATAGACAACCCCCGCGAAGTCGGTGCAGACAGGGTGGTGAACGCGGTGGCTGCACGTCAGAAGTATGGAGCTCCCGTTGTCGTAGTCGATTTTGGGACCAGTACGAACTTTGACGTTGTGGGACCAAACGGCGACTACCTAGGCGGAGTCATTGCAGCCGGACTGCTGCTCTCGACTCAGGCGTTGACTAGGGGCGCCGCGGCGTTGCGCAACGTCGAACTTGTCGAACCGCGCAGTGCCATCGGCAAGGGCACGGTCGAGGCGATCCAATCGGGTGCTCTGTACGGACATGCCGGTCTCGTCGACGGGATCATGGAGCGGGTCGTTGCGGCGCTCGGATCGGAAGCTACCCGAGTTGCAACCGGCGGCCTCGCATCTACCATCGTGCCTCATTGCAACTCCGTAGAGATCGTCGACCCGTACCTCACCCTCGAAGGGCTCCGCATGATCCACGACCTCAACCAGGAATCTTCATGACCGACCACACGCCTGAAGACGTTGAAGCCCTCGACGATTCAGACGACCTCGCTGCACATCCGCTCACAGCGTTGCGTCTTGAGAAGCATCTAAAGGCAATCGAGTCGGGATCGTACCCGTACCGCTTTGAACGTAGCCATCTTGCAGCAGAGCTACATTCGGAGTTCGGCTCGTTAGAACCCGCTTCCGAGACCGACACGGTTGCCCGCGTCGCGGGGCGCATATTCAATGTTCGGTCAATGGGAAAACTGACCTTTGCGGTCCTCCAGGATGTTTCCGGTACGGTGCAGCTCTTCGTCGACAAACGCACTTTGGGTGACGAGGCATACGCAGAATTCGCCTCCCTTGACCTTGCAGATTGGATCGGGGTCGAGGGGCTCGTTATGACGTCCAAGAAGGGCGAACTGAGCGTCCGCGTGCGGTCCTTTGAGTTGCTTGCGAAGTCGCTGCGTCCGTTTCCCGACAAGTGGCACGGGCTTGCGGACAAAGGCAGACGCTTTCGCCAGCGTTACCTTGATCTCGCCACCAATGAGGAGGCGCGTCGGACCGCGCTGGCGCGGGTATCGATCGTCCGGACGATTCGTGACGAGTTCCACAAACGCGGCTACATCGAGGTCGAGACACCCATCCTTCAGGCACAGGCCGGCGGCGCCGCGGCACGTCCGTTTGTTACCCACCACAACGGTCTTGGCATCGATATGTATCTTCGTATCGCGACAGAGTTGCATCTCAAGCGGCTCATCGTCGGTGGTCTCGAAAAGGTGTTCGAGGTCGGTCGCATCTTTCGCAACGAGGGCATCGATGCTACCCACAGCCCCGAGTTCACCATGGTGGAGGCGTATGAGGCGTTTGCGGACTACACCGACATCATGACCCTCATGGAGGAGCTGTTCGAAGCTGTCGCGATCGATGTCAACGGTGTCTCGACGATTGACGTTGCTGGGCGGACAGTGGATCTCGCCGGCCCGTACCGTCGAATTTCCGTGATCGATCTTGTCAATGAGGCACTCGGTCGTGAGGTCGGCTTCGATATGGGCCTTGACGATCTGCGGTCGATAGCGGCCGAGAACGGTGTTGATGTCCAGCCGGCGTGGGGGCACGGAAAACTCATCTATGGACTCTTCGAGGAGCTATGCGAGGACGACCTTATCGAGCCGACGTTTGTCATCGATCACCCCGTCGAGATTTCGCCGTTGACGAGGGTGCACCGGTCGGACCCGAATCTCGTTGAACGCTTCGAGCTGTACATCGGTGGAAGCGAAATGTGCGACGCGTTCTCAGAACTCAACGATCCGCTCGACCAACGTGCCCGTTTTGCGGCACAGGCCAAAGCGAGAGCCGCGGGTGACGACGAGGCACAACTCATTGATGAGGACTTCCTCATCGCGCTTGAGTACGGCATGCCGCCAACCGGGGGCCTCGGCTTTGGCGTTGATCGCTTGGTGATGTTGCTTACCGGCCAGGACACCATCCGCGAGGTAGTGCTCTTCCCCCAAATGCGCCCAAACGATTAGCTGATCGCGGCTTCGACTCGGCCGAGTAGGTATTGGTCGAGGTTTGCGAACACGGGTGTCAGTGCACTGACGGGCAGGCGGCTGATCGCGGCTTCGGCGGCGGCGAGTCGGTCGACTGCTTCGGCCATGGTCCTCTCGACGTAACTACCCGAGCGAACCAGCCCGATAACCTTCGCGACGGCTTCGGGCGCGTACGGGGCGTCTGACAGGAGAGAGCGGATTTCCGGCCCCTCTGGTCCTGCGAGGGCATAGAGCACCGGCAGGGTAAATGTTCCTTCGCCGATGTCCGAGCCAGCCGGTTTGCCAAGGAAATCGTCTGATGCAACGAGGTCCAGGACGTCGTCGGTGATCTGGAACGCAAGTCCCATCTCCCAAGCCCACTCCGATACCGCCTCGATGTGATCGCGCTCTGCGCTGGCGGTCAGGGCGCCCAGACGGGCCGATGTCTGGATGAGGCTCGCCGTCTTGCCTCCGATGACTTCGTAATAATCGTCGGGGCCGTGTTCGAACTCGTGCTCAAGTTGGAGTTCGAGCACTTGGCCTTCGCACAGCGTCGCGTAGGTGTTTGCGATCAGGGCAACCGCTTCTTCACCGAGAGGCGCCGCGACCTCTGAGGCTCGGGCCAAGAGAAAGTCGCCAGCAAGAATCGCGATCGTGTTCGTCCAGTTTGAGTTGACCGACGAATCACCTCGCCGCGTGTCTGCCTCATCAATCACATCATCGTGATACAGCGATCCAACGTGGACAAGCTCGACCGAAACGCCGGCTTCTACCGGGCCGTGGTCCGGATTCGGGCCAAGTTCCCCGGCGACTTGGGCGAGAAGAGGTCGGTACCGCTTGCCGCCGGCGTGGAGCCCGTGTTGAGCGATTTCGGTCAGGAAGGTTGTGCGTGCAACGGTGACCTCGCGAAGACGCTGCTCGACGCGTTCGAGACGTGTCCATACGGCTTCGATTGGGACGAGGTCACGAAGGACAGGTCGGTCCACGTAGCGAACTCCTGCTCGGGGATCACAATTCTAGCGGATCGTCCATTGCGATAGTCCGTGGCAACGCCCAACCTCGTCGCTGCCGCGGTCTAGGGACACCCGTTGCGTCGCTGTCTCTCGTGGATCGGCGCCGCAAGAAAAAGACTCGGACGCGTTCGGAAACGTAACATCCAGTTTCGCTACGATGCGTGCCCAGACGAGGAGATGTTGGATGGGATTGGTTAGCGGCATCAACCGGCGGACGTTCATTACAGATCTTGGCAGGGGAGCCTTTGCGATCGCCGTGCTGGGATCTGCGTTGCAAGCGTGCGGCAGCGACGATACCCAAGCCGCCACGACCACAGGTTCCCCGAACATCAGCACCACTTCTGTGCCGTCTTCGGGGTCGGGCGGTACGAAGGCTCCGGACACTGCGCCGGCTGCGACCAGTACGACAGCCGCCGCGGCGGCAGCTACTTCATCGACCGCTCCGCCGATCGATGCGAGCGACCCCGTGGCGTGGGAACGGGTAAATCTTGGATTCGTTTCGGCATACATTTTGGCGCGGGCCGGGGAGGCCATGATTGTTGACACCGGCGTGTCGGGTAGTGAGGGCGCAATTGAAGCCAGCCTCCAAGACGTCGGATTGGAATGGGGAGACGTCGCTCACGTCCTCCTTACCCACCTCCACAATGACCATCAAGGCAGCTTTCAGGCCGTCCTCAACCTTGCGTCCGACGCTGCCGGTTATGCCGGGGCAGCGGACATTCCTGGGATTGCATCACCTCGCGAGCTGAAAGCCGTTGGTGACGGCGACACGGTGTTCGGGTTAGAGATCATCAACACGCCCGGTCACACTCCAGGACATATTTCCGTCCTCGATCCAGTCGGAAGACTGTTGGTGGCCGGTGACGCTCTCAACGGCTCCAATGGGGGCGTCGTTGGGGCCAACCAGCAGTTTTCGCCCGACATGGTTAGCGCCGACGAGTCGGTCAAGAAACTTGCGGCGTTGGCCATCGACACGATTGTGTTTGGCCACGGGGAGCCCATCGAGTCGGGTGCAGGCGATCTGCTTACCGCACTTGCGGCAAGTCTTTAGTCGGTGCGCCTGGTCTCATCGGCCGAGTTAGGACGGGAACAATTCATCGGAGATGTACGTTCCCTTCAACCATTGGGAGTTTTGGCCGACAGTACGAGTGGCGGCGAAAGAAAGCGAGACGATGCGGTGGTCAAAGTATGGGCGCTCCGCACGCTATAATCACGGAGGCGTCCCTGGACCTTCCGGGTCGCCGTATTTGTTGAGGTAGTAACAGGTGTTTGAACGATTTACAGATCGGGCCCGCAGGGTCGTAGTTCTCGCCCAAGAAGAAGCGCGGCTGCTGAACCACAACTACATCGGTACCGAGCACATCCTGCTCGGGCTGATCCATGAGGGTGAGGGTGTCGCTGCTCGGGCGCTCGAAGGCCTCGGTATCAACCTCGAGTCGGTCCGATCTCAAGTGGGCGAGATCATCGGCCAAGGCTCCCAGGCACCGACCGGTCATATTCCTTTCACGCCCCGCGCCAAAAAGGTTCTGGAGCTCTCGCTGCGCGAAGCGCTGCAGCTCGGGCACAACTACATCGGTACCGAGCACATTCTGCTCGGGCTGATTCGCGAAGGCGAGGGTGTTGCAGCCCAAGTCTTACAGCAGCTTGGCGCCGAACTCCACAAGGTGCGCCAAACAGTGATTCAACTGCTGTCCGGCGTCCAGGGCGACAGCGGCAGCGAGTCTTCGCGGTCCGGGTCTTCGTCGCGGTCCTCTTCGGGCGGCTCCGGCGGGACCGGGTCGGCCGTGCTGGATCAATTCGGGCGCAACCTCACAACACTTGCCCGCGAGCGCAAGCTCGACGTCGTCATTGGTCGTTCGAAGGAGATCGAGCGGGTCATGCAGGTTCTCTCGCGCCGGACAAAGAACAACCCGGTTCTCATTGGCGAACCCGGTGTCGGTAAGACGGCGATCGTAGAAGGCCTCGCACAGCTGATTGTGGACGACACCGTCCCAGACACGCTGACGGGCAAACACCTCTACACACTCGACCTCGGTGCGTTGGTCGCGGGCTCGCGCTACCGCGGCGACTTCGAAGAGCGGCTCAAAAAGGTCCTCAAAGAGATCCGCACCCGCGGTGACATCATCCTGTTTATCGACGAGATCCATACTTTGGTTGGCGCCGGTGCAGCCGAAGGTGCAATCGATGCCGCCAGCATCCTCAAGCCAATGCTCGCACGAGGCGAGTTGCAAACAATCGGCGCGACCACTCTTGAGGAATACCGCAAGTACTTTGAGAAGGACGCAGCTCTTGAGCGGCGTTTCCAGCCGATAACTGTTGAGGAGCCGTCGGTTGCAGACACCATCAAGATTCTCGAGGGGCTGCGCCCAAGCTACGAGGAGCATCACAAGGTGCGTTTCACCGATCAAGCCCTGGTTGATGCAGCCAACCTTTCGAACCGATACATTGCGGATCGTTTTCTTCCTGACAAAGCCATCGACCTCATCGACGAGGCGGGCTCTCGGATGCGTCTCAAACAGAGCAACTTCCCTAGCGACGTGAAAGACCTCGACAACAAGATCTCCAAGTTGCGCACCGACAAGCGTGACGCCATCAATTCGCAGCAGTTCGAGCGGGCCGCGCAGCTACGCGACCAGGAACGGACGCTGCTTACAGAGCGCGCAGAAATGACGTCGAACCTTGACGGTGGCGACGACTACTCCGTCGTCATTGACGACGAGGAAATCGCTGAAGTTCTCGCCCAGTGGACTGGTATTCCGGTGCAGCGTCTCACCGACGAAGAGACCGTGAAGCTGCTTGAGATGGAAGATCATCTCCATAAACGTATCGTCGGCCAGCACGACGCAATTACTTCGGTTTCCAAGGCAATCAGACGCACGCGGTCTGGTCTCAAAGATCCCAAACGTCCGGGTGGCTCGTTCATCTTCCTTGGTCCGTCCGGTGTTGGAAAGACCGAAACCGCAAAGACCCTTGCTGACTTCCTGTTTGGGGACGAGGACGCCCTCATCCAAATCGACATGTCTGAGTACATGGAAAAACATGCGGTGAGTCGTCTCATCGGGTCGCCACCCGGATACGTCGGATACGACGAGGGCGGACAACTCACCGAGGCGGTGCGTCGTAAACCATTCTCTATCGTCCTGTTCGACGAGATCGAAAAAGCCCATCCTGACGTGTTCAACATCTTGCTGCAGATACTCGAAGACGGTCGCCTGACCGACTCGCAAGGTCGCAGCATCGATTTCAAGAACACCGTCATCATCATGACCTCAAACCTGGGGACAGCTGACCTGGCCAGGAAGTCGATCGGGTTCTCCGCCGACTCTGATGAGCTTTCCTACCAGCAAGTAAAAGACAAGGTCATGGACGCGCTCAAGGGGCACTTCCGGGTCGAGTTCCTGAACCGGATCGACGAGATCATCGTGTTCCACGAACTCAAGGTCCAGGAGGTCAAACAGATCGTTGACCTCCTCCTTGAGCGCATCCGGGTTCAGCTCGAATCCAAATCGCTTGACCTCATGCTCACCGACGAGGCAAAAATGGTTCTGGCGGAAAGTGGATACGATGCCCAGCTTGGAGCTCGCCCACTACGGCGCGCAATCCAGCGCCTGCTCGAAGATCCGTTGAGCGAGATAATGCTGTTCAAGGACTTCCCTGCCGGCGCCACCATCCTGGTCGATGTCGACCCTGACGACCCAGAGGCACTGAGTTTCACGTCCATGGCGACCCCGGAATCGCCACTCGTGGAACTCGCAGAGAGCGAATAGGCTCAGCGTCACGTTTCGCGGCTTCGGCCCAATTTTGCATACTCGGCTCCGAGCCCGACGTGCCCCCATCTGATTGCACTACAATTAGACCCGTTGCCTGAACGGTTTCAGGTGGAACAAAGTTCTTGCGTTCCGTTAGGATATTGATCTCCCGTCTCTCGATGGGAAAGACCATGTATGGAGGAATCATCACGATGATGAGAAGGCTACGAAGCAGGGGAGTGTTTGTCGGGCTCATTCTTGCGTTCGCCCTCGTGGCGGCCGCTTGCGCCGACGACACCCCCGCTGATACAACGACCGCTGCGCCGCCGGCTACCACTGCAGCGCCTGCACCAACGACGACGACCGCTGCGCCAGTAGTGACGGCAGCGCCTGAGACTACAACCACGTTGCCGCCGCCACTGGAGTTTGCTGTGTGTCAGGTTTCTGACACCGGTGGTATCGATGACAAGAGCTTCAACGAGACTGCGTTCCTCGGTGCTACCCGTGCCGTAGAGGAAATCGCTGGTGTCACAGAGGCGAAGTTCCTTGAGTCTCAGAGTCCGGCGGATTTCCGCCCGAACATTGATGCATTCATCGACCAGGGCTGCGATCTGATCGTCACCGTGGGCTTCTTGCTCGCCGACGATACGGCTGCGGCTGCTCAGGACAATCCTGATCAGCTATTCGCCATCATCGACTTCCCTGGTCTCGAGGAGAATATTCGCGGTATCGGGTTCGCCACAGAGGAGGCAGCGTTCCTCGCCGGTTACCTCGCCGCGGCCGTCTCCCAAACAGGGATTGTCGGCACGTTTGGCGGGATCAATATTCCACCGGTGACCGTGTTCATGGACGGTTTTTTCTACGGTGTGCAGAGATACAACGAGGACAAAGGTGCAAGCGTCAAGGTGCTCGGTTGGGACCCTGAAAACCCAGACTCTGGCTTGTTCACGGGCAACTTCGAGTCGACCGATGACGGACTTACGTTCGGCCAGAACCTCATCGACGAGGGCGCTGACGTGTTGTTGCCAGTCGCTGGGCCTGTTGGTCTAGGTACCGCGCAGGCGGCTCTCGACAACCCCGGTGTGTTGATGATCGGTGTAGATGCTGATCAGTTCAACTCAGCTCCGTCGGAGTTCCAGGGTGTCTGGTTGACGTCGATCCTCAAGCGTATGGACAACGCTGTTCTCGCTACGGTGAAGAACGTCGTCACGCTTGGTGTTCTGGGTAACCCATACAACGGCACCCTGGCTAACGAGGGAGTCGGCATTGCCGAGTTCCACGACCTTGCGGGTTCGGTTTCGGCCGAGCTTGCCGCCGAGATTGACGCGCTGCGAGCCGGCATCATTGACGGAAGCGTCATTGTTGTTCCGGCGACGGACGACGACAGCTAACCAATACATCCATATCGACCACGAATGCCCCTCTGAGATGACTCGGAGGGGCATTCGTGCGTACAGTGGGTGCCGCGGCGAAGAAGAAAACGGGAGGCCCAGGCTTGGAGCTTGAATTGCGGGGGATCACGAAACGATTCCCCGGTGTCGTCGCAAACGAAAATGTAAACCTCACCATTCGTTCGGGCGAGATTGTCGGCCTTCTTGGGGAAAACGGTGCCGGCAAGTCGACGCTCATGAACATCATGTACGGGCTGTATTCGGCTACCGAGGGCGAGATTCTTGTCGATGGCCAAGTGCAAGACTTCCAGGGTCCCTCCGACGCCATTGCTGCCGGGATCGGAATGGTTCACCAGCACTTCATGCTCGTGCCGGTACTCTCGGTCGCCGAGAACGTTGTGCTCGGGGTGGAACCGCTCAAGAAGAAGCGCACCCCCTGGGTGTTCTTGGGGTTGGTGGCTGCCGCATTGGTGGTTCTGGCGACGAAGTTGTTCGGTCTCTTTGGCGTCGAAGAGGGGATCGAGTTTGGTGTAGTTGTCCTGCTTGCAGCCTTTGCGGGGATTGCGTGGGCGCTTCACAGAGACTCCTTGGACATCGACGAATCTCGTCGGGATGTACTGGAGATCTCGGCACGGTACGGACTTGAAGTTGACCCGGATGCGCTGATCGAGAACCTCCCCGTTGGCCTCCAGCAGCGAGTAGAAATCATCAAGGTGCTGTTTCGTGAGGCGGAGATCATCATCTTCGACGAGCCGACCGCGGTTCTCACGCCACAGGAAGTACAGGAGTTTTTCGCCATCATGCGGTCGTTGCAGGAGGCGGGCAAGGGTGTCGTTTTCATTACTCATAAACTCAACGAAATCACCGAAGTCTGCGATCGGATCGCGGTGTTGCGTCGCGGCAAGGTCGTTGGTGAGACGACTCCAGCTGAGACGAGCGCCCAGCAGCTTGCAGAGATGATGGTCGGCCGGCCTGTCGATCTGCAGGTCTCCAAGGCGCCGGCGAAACCGGGTGATGTGGTGCTCGAGGTGCAAGGGCTCACCGTTGAGGATGACCGCGGGCAGACCGCTGTGAAGGACGTGTCGTTCCAAGTCCGTTCCGGTGAAATAGTCGGCATCGCAGGCATCCAGGGGAATGGTCAGACAGAGCTTGTCGAGGCCATCACAGGCCTGCGCACAGGCGTGAGCGGCACGACGTTGCTCAACGGGGAGGACATCTCTCACGGGACACCGCGTTCCATTCATGACGCCGGCGCGGCACATGTACCCGAGGACCGCCAGCGAATGGGTTTGGTTCTGCCGTTCACATTGACCGAGAACATTGTGCTGAACACGTACCACCTCGCGCCATTCTCTAACGGGGTCGTGATGGATTGGCCCGCATCACAAAAGGTCGCCGAGGAACTGATCGAGCAGTACGACGTGCGGACGCCGTCTGCCGTCGTCGCTGCTTCGAATCTCTCGGGCGGGAATCAGCAGAAGGTGATCGTTGCACGCGAATTTTCTCGAAACGCGCCCCTGGTCGTCGCTAGCCAGCCGACTCGCGGAATCGATGTTGGATCGATTGAGTACATTCACGAGCGCATCGTTGAGCAGCGTGACAACGGTGCCGCGATCCTCATCGTGTCAACGGAACTCGACGAGATCATGGCATTGAGCGATCGGATTTTAGTCATGTACGAAGGAGAGATCGTTGCCGAAACCACCCCCAGTGAAACTACGACGACGGATCTGGGACTGTGGATGGCGGGCGCAACCGTATGAGCGACACTGAGGCCGACGACCAGCCGGACAACGCCGAGCGGACCATGGATGACATCACCGGCGTCGGCACCTCCTGGCGTGGCGCGTTGCTGGTGCCTGCGCTAGCGCTGCTCACCGCACTGATTGCCGGCGCGCTCATCATTTCGGTCTCTGATCTTGATCTGCTTGCGTTGTGGAAATCTGACCCGGTGCTGGCTTTCACGGAGACATGGGCCAAAATTTCGGGGGCGTACTCTGCAATGTTTCGTGGAGCGTTTGGCGACCTCCAGGGAGTATCCGACACTTTGACCCGTTCTGCGCCGTTGATCCTTGCCGGTCTGTCTGTGGCGGTGGGCTTCAAGGCAGGTTTGTTCAACATCGGTGCAGAGGGCCAAATGGTCATTGGTGGTCTAACCGCTGTCATCGTTGGCTTTTCGTTTGACCTTCCCGCAGTCATCCATCTTCCGTTGGCGATACTCGGTGGGTTTGTGGGCGGGTTTGCATGGGGCGCGATACCGGGACTGCTGCGGGCGAAGACCGGTGCCCACGAAGTTATAACGACGATCATGTTGAACTTCATCGCGATCAACTTGCTGTCCTATTTGTTGAAGACGTCTTTTATCCAGCAGCCCGGTCGGGACGACGCACGTTCAAAATTGGTCCAGGAGACCGCCCGCCTTCCCCGTTTGCTTGGCTTCTTGAACGATCCGGCTCTGCGTGTCCACCTCGGCATCGTCATTGCGTTGCTCGCTGCGGGAGCGGTCTACTGGTTGTTGTTCAAGACAACCCTCGGGTTCGAGCTCCGGTCCCTTGGTGCGAACCCTGACGCCGCTCGGTACGCCGGGATGAACGTGTTGTGGTTGTACGTCGCCGCGATGGGGATTGCCGGCGGGCTCGCCGGCTTGGCGGGCGTCAACCCGACGTTGGGACTCCAGTTCCGTGCTACGCCTGGTTTCACGGCCTCTATCGGATTTGATGCCATCGCGCTTGCACTGCTGGGCAGGTCACACCCCGTGGGCGTGGTGTTTGCGGGGATTCTATTTGGCGCCCTGCGATCTGGCGGGCAGGAGATGCAGGCCGCGACTGGTATTTCGATTGATCTAGTGCTGGTCATCGGCGCACTCATTGTCGTGTTCATCGCAGCCCCCGCGCTCATAAGGTCCATCTACAGGGTTAAGACCGAGGACGCCGCTGCGTCAGTCACCAAAGGACTCGCGTAATGAGCGACACAGCTGTGCAGGGTGCTTCGCTGGTTGCGACGCAACGTCGCGCAAAACGCCTCGGATGGTTCTACATTGCGCTGGCCGCGTTTGTCACTCTTGTGTTTGGGTTCACCGTGACCGGCGATGGCGATTCTTCGCTGGGCCTTGTGTTAGCCCGAGACAGATTTGCCGATTTCGAGTTTGGTATTGGGTCGATCCGCATTCTGCCGAGTCTCGTGATTCCCGCCGCGACGACCAACTTCTTGATCGCGGCGATCATCGCGTTTTTTGGGGGGCGGCTGCTCACCAAAAAGTCCACAAAAGCTTCAAACAGCACCTTGGCCTTGGTCGTTGCGCTGTTTCTGTTGGCGTTTCTCATCTGGGCCGCCGCCGGCCAATCATTCAACCTCGCATCCATGTTGCGCCAGGCTGTGCTGCGCTCAGCCCCGCTGACATTTGGGGCGATTGCGGGAGTGCTCTCTGAGCGGGTTGCGGTGGTCAACATTGCGATCGAAGGAATGCTGCTTGGAGGTGCCTTTACCGGTGTGATCGTCGGGTCGTTGTACGGTGCATGGCCGGGCGTGCTTGCTGCAACGATTACTGGTGCGATGTTGGCCTGGGTGCTTGCGGTGTTGTCGATCAAGTACAAGGTCGATCAAATTATTTCTGGTGTGGTGATCAACATCTTCGTGTTGGGACTGACGTCGTTCTTAGCAGTGCAGATTCTGACCCAGAACCCTGACCTAAACAACAGTCCCCGCATCGGGCGGTGGAGTGTGCCAATTCTGTCCGATATCCCGTTCGTAGGCACGGTGCTCTTCCAACAGAACATGTTCGTCTACATCATGTTTGGACTCGTGGCCGTCACTACATACGGACTCTTCCACACCCGCTGGGGACTCCGTGCAAGAGCAGTAGGCGAGCACCCGCGGGCCGCTGACACACTGGGTCTTGATGTGTATCGCATCCGATACATTGGTGTCATCCTCGGCGGGGTTGTTGCGGGGTTTGGTGGTGCTTTCTTCACGATCGGCCAGGTCGGGCGATTCGACGAGAACATGACTGCTGGACGCGGGTTCATTGCACTTGCTGCGATGATTTTCGGCCGTTGGCACCCGGTGGGTGCAATGGGCGCCGCGATGGTGTTCGGGTTCTCCGATGCCATTGCAAACAAGCTCGGCATCCTGAACACCCCAATACCGTCCGAGTTCCTTGCAATGGCCCCATACATTGCAACGTTGATCGTCGTGGCTGGCGTGGTTGGAAAGTCCCGCCCTCCGGCAGCCGACGGTATCCCGTACGACAAGCAGTAAGTCGCGGTCAACGTCACGCTGCTACTGGGTAGGGGTCACTTCTCTGCCGAAGAACTCGATCTCGGCGACAACCAGCTCGTTGAACGGGTTGTTACCCGCAACGATTTCGCCCGGGTAGGTTGATATGACACGCAGCGTAAGCCGGGTTGTCTTGAGTGTCGCGATCGCAATCCGCTGCTGGTCGTTGGTGTTGTCCAGCCGACCCGACGTTTCGAGTGTTATATCGTCAACGGTGATCGTGAACTCCTGTATGCGGTAATTCCGTTTGAATCGGGTGTCGTCGACAACGTTTTGAATACGGATCTCAGAAATAGCGACCGGTGTAGCCCAGGTGAACGTGAGCTCTACGTCGACGCCTCGGTCACCGTTTGACTGCCACTCCTTGAGGCGATCGTCATCGATAAGATTGTCCGCCCCTAGGCTCGCAGTCAACACAGAGTTCGCGTCGGCAGTCGTCGGGGTGATAAGCGAGAGCGGAACGTTCAGAGTGGTCGATGTGGGTGCGGCCGTCGACGTGGTCGCGGGGTCGGCACCGTCTCCGCCGATGAATCTACTAAAGATGAAGACCACTACGAGCACACCGAGGAGCACTCCGAGGGCTCGTCCCCCGGGTGTCATCTTCAACGCAGGAGGAGGTGCAACCGGAAGCGGGCTCGCTTGAATGCGGGCTCCGCACGCTTCGCAGTGGCGGTTTGACGGCGGGTTCGACGCCGCGCACGACGGGCAAGAAATCGCCGCCGTCCGACGTCTCGTCACCGGTTGAGTGATCTCTCGACGCTGCACAACGGGAGGAGGCTCCACACCAGGAGGTGGCCCTTCGTCAAGCTCAAATGGTTCGAACAAATCCTCAAACGGATCGTCTGGTGTGTCCCTGTCCACGGTTCCTCAGGAGTTCAGCGCCTAGTCAGGCGCTATTGTTGCATGGATGTATGCATTTCGCGCGGTTCGAGAGGCGGAGGCCTGGACGACTACCAACATCGTTGGTGGTGTTGTCCTCCTTATCGTGGTGGTCGGTGCCCTAGTTTGGGCTATTCGGCGCTACCTGTACGAGTGAGCCCGCAGTTATTTTCGGGGCCGCGTGAAATCCGTCTCTTTCCTTGCGCCGAGCATGTGTGTGTCACACCGGTTCGCTAGCGTGGATTGCAAGGATAAGTTCAGGAGTAACCGTGGCGTACCGCTGCACTATATGTGAGCACCGTTCAGGAAAGTGGATGGGGTTCTGTTCCCAATGCGGGGAGCGTGGCTCGCTCGTTGAGATCACCTCCAACAGCGGCCGGCCAAGTGTCCCCGTAGCGATCAACAGCGTCGGAGAACGGCACTCTGCACGGTGTGCGGTGGGTATCGACGAGTTCGACCGCGTATTGGGGGGCGGGTTTGTCCCGGGAGCAGCCGTGCTGCTTGGCGGTGAACCTGGCGTTGGTAAGTCCACCCTGTTGCTCCAGATAGCGGCGGCTCTCGCAGGTGGCGAGCGGCAGGTGCTTATGGCGAGCGCCGAGGAGTCTGTTGGCCAGATCGCCCTGCGTGGAAAGCGCGTCGGTGCTGCGGTTGATGGTATCGACCTCCTCGCCGAGAGATCGCTTGAGACCATCCTCGCCACCGCGGAGGCTGTCCAACCGGCACTGCTTATCGTCGATTCAATACAGACAGTCGTGACTGCAGGCGCAGACGGCATCGCCGGATCGGTCGGGCAGGTGCGAGCCTGTGGGGCGGAGGCGGTTGCCTTTGCGAAGCGGACCGGTATCCCGGTTGTGCTTATCGGGCATGTCACCAAAGACGGCTCGATCGCCGGTCCGAAGGTGCTCGAGCACCTTGTCGATGTCGTGCTGTACCTTGAGGGAGACGACGCCGTGGGTCTGCGGGTGCTTCGGAGCCTCAAGAATCGATATGGCTCGATCAACCAAATCGGATTGTTCGAGATGAGCGGGCACGGCATGGTTCCCATCGCCGACCCCGCCAAGATCCTGCTGTCGAGCCGACGTCAGGGCAGTGCAGGCACGGTGCTTGCCGTAACGCTCGAAGGCCGACGACCGATTGTTCTTGAGGTCCAGGCGCTCGTGTCCAAGTCCGTTACGCCTCAGCCTCGCCGGTCTGTGAACGGCATCGACTCAGCGAGGGTTCACCAGTTGCTGGCGGTCTTGGTCCGTCACGCTGGGATGCCGTTTGGCGATCAAGATGTATACGTCAATGTCGTTGGTGGTATCAAGCTGAAAGAGCCGGCGGCCGATCTCCCAGTAGCCCTTGCGTTGGCGTCTTCGCTCGCTGGTGTTGTGCTCAACGACGTCGTTGCTTGGGGTGAGGTTGGTCTTACTGGCGAAATCCGAGCGGTCTCTCAGTCTGATCGGCGACGCGAGGAAGCACTGCGTCTCGGTGTCAACGTTGTCGTCGCTCCCGGCGACGCGATGCACACAATCCGCGACGCACTCGCTGCTGTCGGCATCTCCCCGGTTCGAAGCAAGGGTTCCGGTGCCGATTTCTAAAGACTGTTACTGTTCGGCGTCATGAGTAATGGTGGCCGGGCGAGCATTGACATTCTTCGGAGCTTTGCTCCGGGAACGCCGCTACGGCAGGCAACCGAGCTGATCCTTCGGCAGGGCACCGGTGCGCTCATCCTCATTGGCTCCGGTCCGAAGGTCGACAGCGTGTGCAGCGGCGGGTTCCGGCTCGATGGAGCCGCCTTCACCGCACAGCGCGTGGCCGAGGTCGCAAAAATGGACGGCGGCATTGTTGTCGATTCCGAAACGATGCATATCACGCGAGTCAACGTGCATTTTATGCCAGACCCTACGATCCCTACTCTCGAGACCGGCACCAGATTTCGCACCGCTGAGCGACTTGCACGCGACACCGGCAAGGCCGTGCTTGCAATCTCGGAGGAGCGCCGTGCGAGCGCCACCGTGTATATCGGCGACCAAACGTTCGAGCTACGGTCGCCGGCTTCGCTCGTTGTTCAGGCCAACCAGGCTCTCAATTCGTTAGAACGCTTGCGTAGACGCGTCGCGGATGCCGAGCATTCCCTCACCCGCGCTGAGGCGGACGACGTTGCAACAGTACGCGACGTTGTGGTTCTTCTTCAGAGGGCTACGTACGTCGACCGGGTCTATGAAGGATTCAACCGTCTCCTACTAGAGCTTGGAGAGGACGGGGTGCTATTCGAGATCCAGGCCAACGATATTGTTGAAGGTGTTCGAACCGTTGGTGACCTTGTATACAGAGACTATTTGCCAAAGGGCAAGCGTAAGACCGCGTCCTACGCCAAGATCCTGTCACAGCTGGCAATGGACGATCTCCAGTCGGGGATCCGCGTCAGCCAGGACCTTGGGTTTGGCGCGCTGGACAACAGCGTGCGACCACGCGGGCTGCGTATCCTCACCGGTGTGCCGCGGCTGCCTGAGGCCGTTCGCGCAGCATTGTTGAAGCACTTCGATTCCTACGCTGAACTCATCGCGGCAACTGTCGCAGATTTGGGGCGGGTCGAAGGTGTTGGCCGGTCCCGCGCCCACCACATCAGGTCGTATCTCGATCGTGTCGAGCAGCTCGCTTCTCCCCTGGGTGACACGTAAACCGGTCATTGGGCGGGTAATCGTTTGCGAGTCCGAGACCGCGGGTGAGTCGATCGAGTCTGCGCAGACACCGAGTACACTGCCGCCCGCGACAAAATGAGTTGAGTACGAGTGCCAGCCAAGAAAAGCCCAACGAAGAAGACAGCCACGAAGCGGACCGCCTCGCCAAAAAGGGTGTCTGCAGCCGCTACGAAGAAGCCGTCGACTGCTAAGAAGGCGCCGGCGAAGCGGATCTCGCCAAAATCGGCGCCTCGCGCAAAGAAGGCTTCGGCCTCGAAGGCTTCGGCCAAAAAGCTTTCATCCAAGAAGGCCCCTGTCGCCAAGAAGGCCCCTGTCGCCAAGAAGGCCCCTGTCGCCAAGAAGGCCCCTGTCGCCAAGAAGGCAGCCGGAAAAGCGCCAAGTGCAAGGGCTGAGTCCTCAAAGGCTGCGGCCTCGAAAGCTACTCCCACCAAAGCAGATTGGGCGAAAGCCGCGCCCACCAAGACGGCAGCCAAGAAGGGCAAGCGCGCCGAAAAGAAGTCCCTCGCCGGTCCTATAAAGACCCCGTTTAGTGTCAAGGATAAAGTCGTATATCCGCATCACGGCGCCGCTACCATCATTAAGAAGCAGAAGCTTGAGTTTGATGGGGAGAAGATTGAGTATTTCGTTCTCGAAGTCGCCACCGACCAGCTCATTGTTCGAGTGCCGGTAGCTCGCGCGGTTGAACTAGGTGTGCGCCCAGTGATATCGAGAACGGTGGCACGCAAAGTGTTTGCGACGTTCAAAGATGATCCGCAGGAAGCTGGGGCCAACTGGTCACGCTGGTACAAACTGTTGACTGAGAAAATCAACAGTGGCGATATTTTCCAGGTCGCGGAAGTGGTTCGCGACCTCACGTACGCCCAGCAGGTCAAGGGGATATCGCCAGCGTTGAAGCGCATGCTTGCAAAGGCCCGGCTGATCATCATCTCGGAACTCCGTTTTGCCCTCGACCTTGGCGAAGAGGCCACCATTGCGAAGCTCGACAGGGCATTGCCAACCGTCGAGGAAGATGACGACGAGTAGCGAGGACGACGCCCTCCCCATCTGAGACGGTCTTCGACTTGGTCTCGGTCTTGGGTGTGACGCGTCGCAGCCGGTGGGGGTGGGTATTCCACCGTCGGTCCGTCCTTGCTGGAGTAGAAATCCGTCAACAGCGTGTGCATCCCTGCCGATAGTTTGACCATGGCGATGCTACATGACGGCTAAACCATGATGGTCGAAACCATCAGGCTTCTTGTCACCCTGGCAACCACGGCTATTGGCTTCAGCGCGGGCCGTTCTGTCGCGTCATGGTTTCCAAGTGCGGGTATCAGACCCGACGAATCGATTGTATGGGGCGCCATGCTTGGGGCCGCAGTGGGTTATGTACTTGGTGGTGTGCTTGGCCGGCGCCTTCGTTCTGACATCGGGCGGACCCCCGACCTGTTGCGACGTGCCACGGGTCCACAGCTCTTTGCGGGGACGTTCGGCGGCGTTGCCGGGCTGATCGTCGGCACGGTGTTTGCGGTCCCGTTCATTGCATTTTTCCCGGCCACAATCGCTTGGCCCGTCGCGGGCCTGGTGGTACTCGTCTTCACATCGTTCGGAGCCTCTGTCTTTGCCGAAAGAGCGCACGAACTGCTCGCCGCGGCGGGACTTCGAGAACGGGAACCTTTCCGCCGGACAGACGTAGATCCGTCTCAGACGGCCGGTCTGGTGTTCGTGGTCGACTCGTCCGCGGCCATAGACGGACGGCTACTTGAACTCACCCGTGCTGGTCTTGTCACCGGGACGATTCTGGTGCCCGCCTTTGTGGTCGATGAGTTGCAGGCGGTCGCCGACTCTGCGGACAGATCGAAGCGCCGGCGCGGGCGGCGCGGCCTCGACATTCTCGACGTTGTGCGCGACGTCGATGGAGTTGAGTTCCACATTGTTGAGAGCACCGTCCCCGAACAATCCGAAGTTGACGGCAAACTGCTGGTGATCTGCGACCGGTACAACGCAACGTTGGTCACGACAGACCACAACCTTGCAAAGGCGGCGGGGCTGCGAGACATTCGTGTATTGAACCCGCACGCCCTCGGCGAAATGCTCAAACCGCAGGTCGCGATGGGTGACCCCCTCGAGATCCTCATTCAAAGAGAAGGCTCCGAGGCGGGTCAGGGCGTAGGATTCCTTGAGGATGGCACAATGGTGATTGTCCAAAATGGTGCCAGCAAGATAGGCACCGTAGTGAAGGTCGAGGTTTCCAACATGATGCGCACGTCGATTGGCCGAATGGTGTTCGCTGAAATAACACCATGAATCTTGCAGCGGTGGTTCTCGCCGCGGGAAGAGGCGCACGTTTCGGCGGTGAGAAACATGCGATCCAGCTTGCCGGCAAGCCGCTCTGGCAATGGTCCGTCGACCTGTTCTCTGGGCTTGGTATCCCCGTCACACTTGTCGGGTCAATCCCGGGTGGCATTCCTGGGGGAAAGCGTCGTCGCGACTCAGTGGTTGCCGGTCTCAACGCTCTCGCACCAAACGTGACGCACGTGCTCATTCACGACGCGGCAAGGCCGCTCGCGTCGCAGCGTCTCGTTGAACGCGTTGTTGGCGCACTCGAAGACGGTGCCAAAGCAGTGATACCCGCTGTCCCTGTGACCGACACGATTAAGCGGGTTGCCGACGGATCGGTTGTGGGGACGGTGGATCGGTCCGAGCTGTGGTGGGTGCAGACGCCGCAAGGATTCGAGTTGCGAGTCTTACGTGAGGCACACGCCCTCCACGACGATGACGTGTCAGACGATGCGTCTCTTGTCGAAGCTCTCGGGGTGACCGTGAGAGTCGTTGAGGGCGATCAGGAGAACCGCAAGATCACCTATCGCGTCGATCACTTCGTTGCCGAGGCGACCCTCAGCGATTTTGGAGATGCCGATGCCTGATATGCGGGTTGGCCACGGTTTCGACGTTCACCGGTTCGGTGGCGAGCCGCCACTCGTTCTGTGCGGTGTCGTCGTGTCTGGCGACCGTGGTGTCGAGAGCACGTCTGACGGAGATGTCGCGCTACACGCACTCATTGACGCGCTGCTCGGTGCCGCGGCGCTCGGAGACATTGGGGAAATGTTTCCGTCAAGCGACCCGCGTTGGGAAGGTGCCTCATCTGTTGAGCTGCTTCGCCTGGCCTATTCGCGAGTGGTCGAGGCTGGTTACACGGTCGGGAACATTGACATCACAATCATCTGCCAAAAGGTGCGTATCGCTCCCCACCGCGATGTTATGCGCAAGAAAGTTGCGCAAGTGCTCAGCGTCGACATCGGTGCCGTATCAGTGAAGGCGACCACTACCGACGGGCTTGGCTTTATCGGACTCGGCGAGGGCCTCGCCGTGCAAGCAGCGGTAACATTGCGGTAGTTCCACCCTCGTCCAGGGTGGTGCCGGCCTCATCCGCGCTGGCGGCGCCGTGCTCAGCGGGAAAGCTGCCCTGCTCGGAGGTGTAAAAGGCTCTTGCGGCGATTGGGTCGTCGGTGATGATCGCGTCGACTCCGAGTTTGGCACACAACGCGTATCCGTCGTGTGTGTCCACGCCCCACGTCACGATCTTGAGACCGAGATCCTTTGCATCGACGCAGAAGACCTGCCCTGCGAGTTGCAGTCCGGTGAGGTGTGTCAGTGCGACATCAGTATGAGATTCGAGCATCATCGACATGTGATTCGAGGGGTCCACAGCCGGCAAGAAGAGCTGGCCAACCGTCACACGACCGTCGAGCTCGGCTACTCGGGCGACGGTGTGCCTGTTGAACGACGACACTAGAACGCGGTCGTGGAGCCAGTTGCGGTCGATCCAGAACACGATACGTGAAGCCATCTCGTGACGCTCGTCGTGATCGGGCTGTCCCGGGATGTTCTTTATCTCGACGTTGACGATTCCGTGAATCAACGGGAGTGCCTCGTCCAAGAGGAGCACGTGTGGTTCCGCATCGCGTATTTCGGCGAGCGTTAGGTCGATGATGTTGCCGACGCCCTCGATGTCAGGGTCGTGATGCACCACCATCTCGTCGTCAGCGGTGCGGCGAACATCAAGTTCCACCCCGTCAGCCTTGCCAGCCGCGGCGATCTTGAAAGCGTCGGCCGAGTTGTCGACAGCGAGACCTTTGGCGCCTCGGTGGCCGAGGATCGCCGGGTAGTCGCGGCGCAGGTTGAAAAGCATGGGCGCAAGAGTAGCCCGTCCTTGGTGGCGTACCTCAGCGAGCGTGGCGCGGCCCTGCGGCTGATAGCATTGTTTCTTATGAGGCTTTTTAACACTCTCGGGCGATCCCTCGTCGACTTTGACCCTCCCGCCGGTGCGGCGATCGGGATCTACGTCTGCGGACCGACGGTGCAAACAAAACCACATATCGGCCACGGTAGGGCGGCAGTTGCGTTCGATGTGCTGCGCCGGTATCTGTTGTGGCGCGGGTACGACGTGACGTATGTGCAGAACATCACCGATGTCGATGACAAGATCATTGCTGCTTCGATCGACCGGGGTGTCTCTTCGAGTGAAATCGCTGATGAGGCAGCCGCGGCGTTTTGTAAAGGCTACGAGATGCTCGGTGTGCTCCCTCCCGACATCGAGCCGAAGGCAACCGAGCATGTGCACCTTATGGTTGACATGATCAAGCAGCTCATTGAGCGTGGACATGGTTACGAGTCGGGTGGCGACGTCTATTTTCGGGTGCGCTCCTTTGACGGGTACGGAAAGTTATCTGGTCGCAACATCGACGAGCTGTTGTCCGGTGCTCGCGTTGAGCCGGGTGATCTGAAGCAAGACCCGCTCGACTTTGCCATGTGGAAAGCGGCGAAACCCGGCGAGCCATCGTGGCCGTCGCCGTGGGGCGAAGGGCGTCCCGGTTGGCACATCGAATGTTCAGCAATGGCCCGGGAGTACCTCGGCGACGAGTTTGCTATCCACGCTGGTGGTAACGACCTGGTGTTTCCGCATCACGAGAACGAGGTTGCGCAAGCAGAAGCTGCGAACGGGAAGACGTTTGCGCGGTTTTGGCTCCACAACGGCATGGTCAATCTCGCGGGCGAAAAGATGGCGAAGTCGACCGGCCACGTCATCGACCTTCTCGACACGTTGGAACGGTGGGACCCGGTTGCGGTCCGGCTGTTCTACCTCCGCACGCACTACCGCAAGCCGCTCGACTTTTCGGAAGCCGCGCTCGATGACGCCGTCTCGTCGCTGGAACGGTTGAGAGCGTTTCGTCGCCGTTTGCCTGGGCCGGTCACCGCGGCGCCTGACAGTGTGTTCCTTGATCGTTTCAGTGATTCATTGGCCGACGACGTCGACGTCGCCGGGGGGTTGGCTGCGCTCTTTGACGCGGTGCGCAAAGGCAACCGGCTTCTCGACGCCGGCGAAGACGCCGAGCCGGTCGTCGCTGCGTACGACGAGATGGTTGGCGTGTTCGGGCTTGGCGAACGCACTGTTGACCTGTCGGATATCCAAACGGCGGTCGAAGCGGTCGGCCTCGAGTTCGGTGTTGACGGTAACGCACCTGAGACAGTGCTCGATGGGTTGATCGCCGCCCGCAATTCAGCTCGCGCGGCCAAGGACTGGGCGACGTCTGACGCTATACGCGACGCTCTGATAGGGATCGGAATTACTGTGGAGGACACCGCCGATGGCGCACGCTGGTATCGGAGTTAAGGTCGAGGGGTTTCATGCCGTCCTCGCCGCCTTCAATCACGGACGAGTTCGGGTTCTCCACATCGAGCGAGGCCGCCTCAAACGCGACGAGTACGCCGATCTTGCCGATCGTGCAGACCGGGTCTGCAAGGTGGTCATCACCGGCGACGTTCGCCCGATGGCTGAGACGACCGCCCCGCAGGGGATCACCGCCGAATGTTCGCCGCTGGTCCTTGCAACGTTGCAGTCGGCGGTCGATCGGACAACGCCGGCCGCGCTGATCGTCCTCGACAAACTCGAGGACTCGCGCAACGTTGGCGCCATTGCAAGGTCCGCACTCGCCGCCGGGGTGTCAGGGATTGTGGTGCCGTCGCGCCGAGCTGCACCGCTGAGTTCTGCCACCTTCAAGGCCGCTGTCGGAGCCCTTGAGGAGATGGATGTTGTCGTGGTGAACTCTGTGGCAGACACCCTGCGTCAGCTTGCTGATCGCGGCGTGTGGCTGGTAGGTCTAGATGGGTCTTCGCAAGACTCGTTGTTTGCGTGTCAGTTGCTCACGGAACCGGTCGCTATCGTGGTTGGCGCAGAAGGTAAGGGGCTGTCTCGGTTGGTCGCGGAGCGCTGCGACGCACTGGTCTCCATTCCCCTTGCGGCGGGTGTCGAGTCGCTCAATGCTTCGGTGGCCGCGTCGCTTGCAGTGTTCGAGTTGGCACGGGCTAGGGGATCGGTAACCTAGCGTCTCAGATACTGTGCTGGCGTAGCTCAGTTGGCCAGAGCAGCCGCCTTGTAAGCGGCAGGTCATGGGTTCGAATCCCATCGCCAGCTCCAGCCCTCGCGACTTAATGCCGGGTCGAGGTACGACAGATGCCGCTTCTGGCCGGTTCGCGGTGTCGCGGTTTCTAGTTTTCCCGTGCTGCCCACACTGCAATTTGGAACCGGCCGGGCGGTTCGTCGCGTTTGAACCGGCAAGGCACTCGTCGGGCGTTGACATGTCCGGGTATTACGTTTTGACGGTACCGAAATGGGTTTTGCAGGGCTGAGGGGCGTTCGATAGTCGAGCTTCGTGCTTTCCGGACGATCTGGCTAAACCACTTGGGGCGCTCGAACGTCTATATGGTGTGACGATCCCGAATAGTGAGGCTCGATGGGTGGGTCGGAACCCCGAGTTCCGCAGGTGCAGGTGCCGGGTACCTTCGAGGTGCTGTACCGGGACGAATACCGCAGGGTGGTCGCGCTCGTGTACGGACTTGAGCGGCAGCGCCATGGTCGCCGAGGACCTCGCTCAGGAGGCGTTCCTGCGCCCTCACGCCGACTGGTCGAGCGTTGAGGACCTTGCGAATCCGTCAGCATGCGTGCGCCGCGTCGCAGTGAACCTTGCAATGTCACGGTTTCGTCGGCTCCGCTCTGAAACGGCGGCACTGCTGCGTCTTGTTCCCGCGCCCACGTTGATAGAAACCGCCGGTACGGATCACGAGGCGTTCTGGGGAGAAGTGAGGAAGCTGCCACGTCGCCAGGCCCAAGCAATCCCCCCCGCTGATGAGTCCAGCGCACCGGGCCGACGCGACTGGCGTATCAGCCGATAGTCCGACGCGCGCATTGTCTGAGCGCTCCGGAAGACCCAGACCGATTGGCTGACGCAGGAGAGTTTCGATGTCGGTACGATGCAACCCTGCCGGTCGCCGAACCGGTACACAAGTTGAATAGCGGAGGTAGATCACCCATGGCGTACGACTCGAACCAGGGTGCGAGCAGTCGCCGGTCGCTGAGGCAGGGTGTCAAGTGGCCTCACAGGTAGACAGAGACGGCCTCGGCGAACAGTCTGATGATCGTTCCGAGTGGATCGGCCGACGGGCAGCGCTGGTGTACCGCGTTCTGATAACGGTTGCCGCGGCGCTGCTGTTCAACCAGGCTATCCTCGCTGGCCAGTTTATGTCTGGCACGTTCGAGGCCCTGGAATTTCACCGTCTGGGCGCATCGGCTTCGGGTATTATCGCCCTGCTCGCCACCGCCAGCGCGGGATTGGCGCGGTTTCGGAAAAGGTACGCGTTGTGGCCAACCCTTCTGACAGCATCGTTGTTTGTGGCGATCCAGGTGGAGGAATTCGCTGGCGAACAACGGATGCTTGCCGTGCACATCCCGCTTGGCGTCGCCATCATCATGGCGGTCAGTTGGCTGACGGTCTGGGCTTGGCGAGAGTCCTGATGTCGATATCCCGTCGAGACTTTATTCGCGGACTGGCATGGGGGGGTATCGCCGTTGGTCTTGGTGCATCCTTCGTGTCGGGCTTGCCGGGATCGACCTCCACCGGACGTGTCCTCGTCAGTCAGCTACCGCTCCCGCAACCCTTCACTCAACTTCTGCGAATTCCGCCCGTCCTGACACCGATACGTTCAGACGACGCCGGCGATCACTATGAGATCCGCCAACGAGTGGCTACGGCGGAGATTCTGCCGGGCATCTCGACCACTATCTGGGGCTACAACGGCATCTTTCCAGGACCCACGATCGAGAGTCGACGCGGCCGGACAATTTCGGTCACGCACACCAACGAGCTGCCGGTTCCCACCGTAGTCCATCTTCACGGAGGACGGACTCCTCCTGAACACGACGGCTACCCACTAGATTTTGTGCTCCCGGTCGGCGCGGACGTACCGCTGCCGGACTACGTAGTTCGGTCGGGCGACATCAGTAAAGGCCGACGAGTTCACTGGTATCCGCTAGATCAGCCTGCCACGACGCTTTGGTACCACGACCATCGACTGGATTTCACTGGTCCTGGCGTGTGGAAGGGACTTGCTGGATTCCACATCATTCGCGATGACGAAGAAGATGCTCTTGGCCTACCTTCAGGGGAGCGGGAGCTACCGCTCATGCTCCTAGACCGTAGCTTCGACACCGATGGCTCGCTGCTCTATCCCGCGATTGACCCTCAGGGACTTGTGGATGTCGGGGTTACGGATGGGTTCGAGGCTGGCGTTCTCGGCGATGTCAATCTTGTCAACGGAGTTCCGTGGCCCACCGTTGAGGTAGAAGGGGCTCGCTACCGGCTCAGGTTCCTTAACGCGGCCAACGCCAGGCGCTACGACCTGCGTCTCGACCCACCGCCACCTGATGGGTTCGTTCAGATTGGTACCGACGGCGGCCTGCTGGCCCACCCGATTCAGCACGATCACATCGAAATGGCCCCTGCGCAGCGATTCGACGTGATCGTCGATTTTTCCTCTTATCAATCCGGTACCGTTGTCACCCTCGTCAACGATTTCGCCGACGGGCCTACTGGGCTTGTGATGCGTTTCGTTGTTGGTTCTAGGGCCGAAGACAGCAGCCGAGTGCCGGACACGCTCACGACCATTGAACCTCTCAACACGACATCCGAAGGAGTGATCACCCGCACGATGCGATTCAGCTCGGGCCACCTCACCCTCGACGCTAGAGACCGGCATACTTGGTTGATCAATGGCGAACCCTTCAGTCCCGACTCGGCGGCAGCACGTCCAGCGCTTGACAGCGTTGAAATTTGGAGGTTGGTCAGTGATTTTCACCACCCGATCCATGTTCATCTCAATTCGTTCCAGGTCCTGTCTCGCGGTTTGGGCGGTCCCGGCCCCTACGACAGCGGGTGGAAGGACACGATTGATCTCCGACCCTTCGAAAGCGCAGCCATCGCCGTCCGATTCGATGGATTCCCGGGGCGCTATGTGTTCCACTGTCACAACCTTGAGCACGAAGACATGGCCATGATGAGCAACTTCGTTGTGACCTGAGTCCTTCGTCGAGTCCTACTAGGGGACCAACATCCGGTGGACGGTCGATGTTGAGACTGCGTGATCAAGAACGTAGCGTCAACCTCTCGGGACCTTCACACCGTCAGACGCCCTACCAATTGGTACTTCCCGTCGCTGCTGGTTGACAACACGTCGGGCATCGTTATACACCCGCATTCACCTGTGGGATCTCGAGCTGCGTCCCCCGACATTCAGTGATCCGGATCTTGTTGCGACGTCATAAGTACCACAAGTGGGTGCTCGAACTGAGCTGGTGGGATCCGCTGCAGCGGGCTGCCTACGATGTCTGCATGACACATGTCGAAAGTAACGAACGCGAACGGTGGAACGAGCGGTACACCGAAGCCGGGTGGGCCGAGGATCCCTCGCCGTGGCTGATAGCAAACGCCGATCTGCTTCCCCCACCCGGTCGCGCCCTCGATGTTGCCGGCGGGACCGGGCGCAACGCCATCTGGCTTGCGTCACGAGGTTGGGATGTCACCGTTGCCGACGTGTCCGACGTCGCCCTCACGCTCGCGACCGAACGCGCCGCCACCCTCGACGTTGCGCTCCACACTCAGCGCACTGACCTCGGTGCAGACCCGCTGCCCGACGGCCCCTGGGATGTCTTGTTGCTCTTCCACTTCCTTGAACGGGCGTTGTTTCCACGAATCGCATCAGTACTCCGCCCGGGTGGTCTGCTCATAGGTTCGCTCGCAACCGTCACCAACCTCGAACGTCATAAACGGCCACCGCGTCCGTATATTCTCGACGACAGTGAACTTCCAAGCCTCATTCATGACCTCGATACCCTGCGGTACGAAGAAGACTGGCGGGATGACCACCACGAGGCCCGCTTTGTCGCCCGGCGGGCTTCTCACCGACCGTAGAAGGACACCATGAGAGCCACCGTCAACCTTGAATCAGTTCGAGCCAAGCTTGCGACAGAGACCGGTCTCGTCGAAGTCGTCACGATCCGCAAGTCAGGCAAGCCGCTCATCTCCGTCGTCAACGCCGGGATCATTCTCCATCCCGGCGGTACGCACGACGTCGTCGCGTTCGTCTCGCTCGGCAACGCCGTCAAACTCCAACACCTGCGTAACCGCCCCGAAATCACCCTTGCCGTCCGACGCGGCTGGGAATGGATAGCGGTAGACGGGACCGCAGAACTCGCCGGTCCCAACGACCCTCATCCCGATGTGGCGCCGGACGCCGTCCCCGGCCTGCTCCGATCGATCTTCCTCGCCGCCGGTGGAACCCACGACGACTGGGACGAGTTCGATCGCGTCATGGTGGATGAACAACGCTGCGCTGTGCTCATCACCCCCGACCGCGTTTACCCAACCTCGTAGACAATCCGGCGCCAAAGTCGCCCTCATCGGCCGCCGGCGGTCCACAAGATTGAGGCGAACTGCAGAGGCGCATCGACACCGTGGGAGGCGAAATACGCAGAAATGTTGCCATTGGTATATAGCCTTCGCGCATGTTGTCTGATTGTGAGCGGCGGGTACTCGACTTTGAGGGATGCTGGTGGCAGGCCACCGGGCCGAAACAGCGGGCTATCCGTGTCGGCCTTGACATGTCAATGGTGCGTTACAGCCAAATACTGCGCAACGTGATCGATGATCCCGAGGCGCTCGTGTACGCACCATTGGTGACCCGCAGGCTACGTAGGCGACGTGATCGGACGCGGCCTGGTGCGCTTCGGCGGGACTGGCGATGAGTTCGGAGGAAACTAGGTTCGACGCCGACAAGTTTTCCTTTGCGGCATTCGGGATCGCTGCATGGGCGATCCTGGGCGGGCTTCTGGTGTTGGCGGCCTCGCTGTGGATACTGACAAAGGCGCGGGTCGTGCTTGCGCCGATGGTGCTTGCCATGGTACTGATCTACCTTCTGAATCCAATCGTATCCCGCCTCCACGAACGCGGCCTGCACCGTCTCCTTGGGTCGTTGGTCGCGTTTGCGCTGATGTTTGGTTTTTTCGGTCTTGTCGCGGTCTTGGTCGCACCTTCGGTGACATCGCAAGGTAGCGAACTCACCACAGGGTTCGAAGACATCTTCAACAACACTGCCACCGAAATTGAACGAATTGCAACATCGGTCGGCTTCGACGACGTTTCACTGTGGACGTACGAGGAGTTCAAAGAGTTTCTCGGCGCGCCCGAACAGCGTGCAGCTCTCCTCGATCAGGTCCAACTGCGGCTTGGGTCGATCACGTCGAGTCTGCTTGAGGCGCTGCTTGTTCTCTTCGTATCGCCCGTTGTTGCGTTCTACCTGCTGATCGACCTTCCGCGTCTGCGCAAGGCTGCAGTAGCGCTACTACCGGCAGATAGCAGCGATGAAATCATCTACGTCTCACGCAATGTCGGCAACGCGATTGGTGGATTTTTGCGTGGGCAGGTGTTTGTCGCGGTTGTAGTCGGGATCATGATGAGCTTCGGTTTTGCTCTTATTGGTCTCAAGTTTTGGCTCATCATTGGGATGGTTGCCGGGTTCCTCAACATCGTGCCATTCATTGGACCATGGGTTGGCGGTTTCATGGGAGTGGTGGTCGCGCTGGCAACGGCCGACCTACGGACTGCACTGTGGGCAGCGGCCATTGCGCTCATCGTCCAACAGATCGACAATAACTTCATCTCGCCGACCGTTTTGCGAGCAACTGTGCGAATCCATCCCGCCGCGATTGTGCTTGTGTTGTTACTCGGCGGGGGCTTGGCCGGAATCTGGGGTGTGTTACTTGCGGTCCCGCTGACAGGCGCCCTCAAAATTGTTGTCGGCCACTTGTGGAGAACCCGGGTGCTCGGAGAAGAATGGGACGAAGCGTCTGCGCCGATCATTCCTGAGTCGGAGATATACGCGCCCATGTTTGCTCGCCTCAGGTCTCTCGACACAGCAACAACTCCGCTGCGTTCCGATCCGACTACACCTGGACCCGACGACACGGCGAACGAGTTTGACAGTGTCGGTGCTGGAGACATAGTCGCCGACAACGACGACAATGATCCCGAGCACGACGACGCCTCGACCTGAGTCGGGGGCGCACCAATATGTTGGATATCGGGATTCTCGTCATTCTTGGCCTTCTCGCCCTGCGGGGCTGGTATCGGGGATTGGTGCGGTCAGTGGTGTCGCTCTCCGTACTTGTCATAGGGGCATACGTCGCTTTCACAATGTCTGGAACCCTTGCGGGGACTGTCGAAGGGATTTCAGGCCTACCGCATGACCCGTCGCGGATGGTCGCATCGGTCATCATCTTTCTTGCCATTTCGACAGCCGGGGCCGTGACGTCCGCCATCCTCCACAAGGGAATCCGGTTCCTGCCCGGGCTGACGACCCTCAACAGACTCGGAGGCGCAGCACTTGCATTCGTCACCGGTTCGCTCGCGGTCCTCCTGTTGTTGACGCTTGTGAGGCTCAGCTCGTTCAACGACAGTCTCGACGAGCTATTCGCGGACTCGGAGATCGTCTCCGCGTTCACCGAGGCTGATGGAGTGCCCCAGCGGCTGCTCACCATCGTCACAGGTGACCGTCTGCCTCAGGCTCTTCTCACCATTCAAGAACTTGTGGGCGATCAAAGGGTCGTTGTCGCGCCCGGGGTAAACCAGCGTATCCCGAGCGGCGATGTCGACGACATAGAATCACTGCCCGCGCTTGCACAGATCGCCGTGGAACTTATCAACCGTGATCGCGTTGGGAAAAACGTTCCGGCGTTGGCACGATCGGACGCTCTGGCGGCGGTTGCAACCGAGCATGCGGTTGCGTTGCTAGCGGAGGGGAACGTGTCGTACGTGTCCGAGGACGGCAGCATTGAGCAACGACTCGACGACGCAAACATTCTGCGCACCGAGTTTCAAGCCGCCGTCGTTCTAGCAGTGTCTCCATACAGCGCGGTCGAGGGTCTCGCCGAGCATGCCTGGTCGTTGCCGGTTGTTGCAGATGCTGATGTGACCAAGATCGGCGTTGGTGTCGCCACTACCGGTGTCGTCCAGGTGTACGTTGTGATCGTTAGCCGTTAGGTGCGGCTGGCTTGGCTCTTCTTCTGCGCCACACGAACACGGCGAGAACGACTCCACCGGCGGCAGCCGCGGCCACGGGAACATAGTTCGATGACTCGGTCGCCGCCGCCCTTTCGCTGACGTCGGCGACTGCCATGATCGTGCGAGGTGGGTCAAGCAACGTGAAGTCCCAGATCAGCACGCCATCCTCCGTGACCCGATCAGCATTGTGCTCAATGACCTCGCCAGGCATGTCAACAGCGGCGCTGATCGTGATGAACTGCGAGATCGTCTCAAGCCCCACCGGTGCGTTGTCTGGGACGTTGGCCGCCAGGTCAAACACGAGTGTTCCCGTCAGTGTCACCTCATCATCTACACGGACGAAGGACGCCTCCTTGATCGCGGACAGGTCAGAACCCACCGCAAACATGTTCTTCAGATCGTCAAACTCAGCGTATGTGCCGGCGGCCGTTGTCCTTGTGAAGTCCCCGTCGCGCTCTTCGGTGATGGTCACCGTGGAGGTGTTGATGCCAAGCAACTCAAAGAAGTCTTCGGGACTCACCGCCTGCCCACCCTGGTCAATGAGATCGCGCATCTGGTCGTCGACCGAAAACACCAATGCTCCCGTTCCCGAACCGTCCTCATTGAGCTGCATCTCAACCGCAATGTCCATTCGGCACGCCGACAGGACGAGAGCGAACGCTGCAACGACCATCATTTTTCGCATCATCGAACCTCCCGACCGCGGTCGCCAACGATAGGCAAACCTGGTGTCTACGCGGCCGTATCCTGTGCTCATGGATCAACTGCCCGTGCCCCTGACTGTCACGGAGGCCTTCGTCGCTGCCTTTCGGCCATACGTGGAGCGTGTTGTTGAGGATATCGGCCTGCCAGCTTCGGAGGGAGTCGACGACGCGATCTCGATCGGCGAACAGTGGCTCGAGACCGAACTCGCCGAAATGTCGAAGACTCCGGCGCACGAACTGCGCCACGGCCCGCTCGAGATCTTTCGCGAAGCGACCCGATTTCCCACCGCAGCTCTTGAGGCCGCAGGCGTCGTGCCGACGACCCGTGGGGATGCGGAGCGGCGAGCCCTGCCGGGCGATGTGTATGGCATTGCACCGGCGACGTCGCGCGACCTCGGTGCGGATGCGTTCAATGCGCACGTCGCGTGGGGCGTCGAACGAGCGCAAGGTTTCAACATTGATGTCACGCCGCGCCCCGTTGCCCCCAAGGCCATGCAACCACCGGTCGCCGCGATCGCTGATGCTGACCCCCAACTGCGCGAGGCCATCACAGCTTCGGTCAAGATTCTTGGCTACACCGCTACTGCATGGCGCAACCCCGGCGAAGCAGATGCAGCGGTGCAAAAGGGGGCAGTCAGCGTGGCGATCATTTCGGCTGACCATCCCGCTGCCGACGAAATGCTGCGCATCTGCGTAGCCAAGGACGTCCCAGTATTCGTCACTGGTGAGAGTCTCGACGACCTGTCTCAGGCCAGGTTCACAGCCCTGGGGGCCGTCGGTGTCGTACCGACACAACTGTTTGTGCAACAGGCATCCAGACTGCTTCCCAAGATCGGGTAATCCGCCTAGCGCCCGCCTAGTTGCGCGCGGGGACCGGCACAATCAGACGGTCGCTTCCGACTTCGCCTTTGAAACACCCGCGAGGTTGGTGCCGATGACCCCGGCGAGTACCAGCACCAGGCCCAGCCACTGGAGGCTGTTGGGGTCTTCGCCAAAGATGATCATCGCCCACAGGACCGTAAGCCCCGGCTGCACCAGTATCGCCATGGACGCTTGCAGCGCCTTCAGGTGGGGGAGAGCAAACGTGATCAGCGCCCACCCCACCGCTTGCGGTCCAATCGCGAGAACAATCAACCACCCATGTGACGGCCATGTCAAAGTGAATGACACCGATTGCGGCATCAGCACCGCCGCCGCGAACCCAGCAATGGTCACGCCGATGACGGCGTCGAACAATCTTGTTGCCGCAGACGTGTCAGTTCCTCCGGCTGCGCGCAACAGCAAGATGAACTGGGCGTAGAAGAAGCCCGTGAGGACGCCGTAGAAGACCCCGCGAGTTGGGTTCGCGCCATATGCGCCTGACGTGCCGAGACCAGAGATGAGCACAATGCCCAGAAAGATGATGGGAATCATCGCGGCCGCGCGGCGGTCGACGCGCTCCCGAAACACGACGACGGTAGCGAGGCCGATCCAGGCAACCTGAGTCGCAACAAGCACGGTCGCCGCGCCGGCGCCAACGTCCGCGATGGAGTTATGCCAAAACGAAAGGTCAACACCAAGAGCGATACCTGCCAGCAGGCCGACGCCGTGCTCCTTGGCGGTCCGACGGGTTTTTCCGCGATCCAAGAAAACCAGCAGCCCAACCGCGGGGATCGCATAGAGGCCGCGGAACACAGTCACTGTCACTGGTTCGGCACCGGCCAGTCTGACCAGGATTGCGGAGAACGAGATGACGACGGTGCCCGCAAACGCTGACAGCAGTGGTTTCATACGTGGCGTTTTTCGGGTTGCGGGTGGGCGCCCTCGGGAGGATTCGAACCTCCGACACCCGGCTTAGGAGGCCGGTGCTCTATCCCCTGAGCTACGAGGGCCAATAGTCCTGAGACCCTTGGCGCGCTGCCCGTTTGGACGTCCTGGGCAGATCGACGCGATCGCCCTTTTTGCGCATGGGTCGCACCATAATGAGCATCGGCCGATTTAGCGAGACCCCTAGGAGATACGCGAGCGGGTGCTTCGGCCGGCCGGAAGGACTCTACGCCGAACGGCGATTCGGGGTTCTACGCCGCAGTTTGACATCCTGCCCTGCCGAAACTTCCAGCCTGGCGACCGTCGTCCCAACCCGCGCGGCACCCTTGCTTCTCCACGAACCAACACTGTCAGTCGTCACCGACCGGTTCTATCCACACGAACATGGCCGATCGCTGGCCTGTCGTCGCTATGCCCGATCATGTGCACTGGCTTTCTGGCGACCATGGCAACGCGTGACAGCACGGTCGAATTTTCCGTATCCTCCAAGACTGTGGCACTTGGTCGGGCCGACTTCCGTCGTCACCAACCTGATGTTCGCGACCAAGTGTGGCCGGTCACCCTGTTCAATATCACGGGATCGGCGAAAGCGGCGACGATATCAAGGACGGCTTCAAAGCTGTGAGGGAACCGGCCGGTGAGTGCCTGATTTCTCAACCACAGCATCCACTGTGTCTGCGCCTGATCCGCGAATCCGGTCAGAGTCTCAGCGAGAGGGCGCAGGTCGATCTTGCGATACTCGGCGACGACGCGTAAGGACTCGTGCATGGTGGAGCCGTCTATGTCATTCGACCGGACGATGGCGAGGATGTCTGAGAAGTCACGCCATCGAGTATTTGCGGCTCCACGCGATGCAGCGGTCGCGATCTTCTCGGCCAGGACCATGGTGATCGGGAAGCTCAAGATCATGATCGGGCGTAGTCCGGGCACAACAGATTCGATCTGGGTGATCTCCGGTTCTGGTGAAATCGGATCTCCGATACTGAAGTCGATCTTCAGTCGAAGATTCGCCGAGTCAACTGAGGCGGCCATTGCAACGCGAATGCCGCTGTACTCGTCCTGATCTCGTATTAGCGTCCCACTTGTCGACTCGATCTTGAACTCGATACCTCGGGACGCTCAATCGACGCGATTCGAGTTGCCACTGCTTTGAGAGATTCGATGTCATTGGGGATTCTGAGGGCCTGCAGATCGAAGTCTCGTGTCGGTCGCCGTTCAGCGAAAGCGCTGATCAACATACCGCCTTTCAGCACGAGCTGCTCGGAGTAGACGGACTTGGAGGCGCGAGAGATGAACCCCTCCATGACGTAGAGTGTCAGGAGTTCATCCGTGGGACGCCCCAGGTCCCGCGCGAGTCGCTGTATCGACAGGTATCGCTCCCGTGCAATGTCATGGTCGAGTGTCACAGGAGAATCTCGAAGTCTCGTCGAATAGCTGATTTCGCTTTTGGGAAATGAGACGCGATCTCCAGTAGCGCGGCCGGATATGATCCGGGCTGACGTATCCAGTTTCTCAAGGCCTCTCGGCCTAGCTCAGCACCCTGAATGTGACTCATTCGATACGCATCGCAGATCGATCGCTCGGGAGAATAGAAGGCAATGGGAAGGCCAGACTCAGGGTCCTTCGGGAGTCGTCCGATGGTGAATGTCTTTGCTGAGAACCAATGCCATGTGATGGGGAGAGAGGTTTTCGGGCTTCGAGTTCCGCGTTTCAGTGCGATGTCGATTCTCGACGGAATACCGTCGATAAGGTCCGCGTGTGACAACGCAGATGCTAGACAGAGGGTTGCTTCTCGTTTAATGAGCGTGATGTTGATCAGAGCAAGATCTTCGACCACCGAGCCGGCTCGGCTGTAGAGTCCGTGCTCGATCCTTTGAATCACTTCGGAATTTGTCAGGCGCTTCAGCCGACGATCAGTCAGGCCCGCATCGCGGGCTTCGCGCCACCTGAACACTGTCGGTAGGTCGCTGGGGATTTGGTTGTTCGGCTGGTCGATCACTGTGGCTCCTTATAACCTGCGGTGTCGAACCCCGGCCATCTACATGGTCGCACCGTGTCCATCGCTAGCGGGTTTCTTCGCCGGGGCCGCTCGTTTGAGAATTGCGCGTTGGCGCGAATCTCCGAAACGTGGTTTCGGAGGCTGGTGCTTTATCACTCGAGTTGTGTGGGCTTGCTGGGAAACGGGGCTTTACCATTGCTATCGGTTCGTCACCATTGTTGGGCAACTCCGGTACACTTACAGAACGAGATGAGTGCTCGCGGCGGAAAGCCCCTACGCCGGGATGGGCGCATTGCGCAACATCCTGTCATTCGCCCGAGAATCAGCTTGTCTCTGTGAGCGGGTGATCCAACCGGCTCGTATGTGAACGCCGCCGCCGGATGCAGGGTCCTCCCCCCACCGCCCACATCCACCAGGCGGCGTTCACGCGATCTCAAGTTGGTCCGTGCAAGGGGCGATACTTGAGTGGGAGTAAACCTTCTGTATCGCTCAAGCGTGTAACAGGCGTACATGACGCTTCGAAAGGCTACGTCTCAGGCGCAGGTTCCCCGTTCAACCGGGGACCCGTTTCGTGACGTCCCGACTCCCTTTTCGGGACCGGCAGTTGTGGCTGCGACACGGCCGTTCGAAGCGTTCTATCAGCAGGAGTATCGATCCGTGCTCGGTCTTGCATACGCATTGAGTGGAAGCTCATCAGGTGCCGAAGATCTCACACAAGAGGCCTTCTTGGCTGCCCACCGCAACTGGGACAAGATTTCGATGTACGAAAAACCCGAAGCGTGGGTCCGTAGGGTGCTCGCCAATCTATCCGTGTCTCTGTTCCGCAAGGCGGCGCGTGAAGCGCGGGCTCTTCTCAAGATGGGTAAACCTGACGACGTGCTACCAGCCCTTGAGGCTGAAGACGCTGAGTTTTGGGCTGCGGTTAGGTCGCTGCCGCGACGCCAATGTCACTCGCTTGCGCTCTTCTATCTTGAGGATCGCAGCGTTGCGGACATCGCCGAAATCCTCGAGTGCTCGCCCGCAACGGTAAAGGTGCACCTACACAAGGGCCGCAACAACCTCGCCAAGAAGCTGGGTACCGTGCAGGGGGAGGAATCGTCATGACTTCTCTAGACCTTCGGGCACAGCGCGCGGCAGCCGGTATACGCGCAAGTGTTGCGGCGTCCCCCGCCACGCCGCCGATCGACTTCCGCGGTGCGGCGCGCATGCGCTTCATGACACAGGCAACCATGGCGGTGTCCGCTGTGGCGGCCGTAGCTGCGGCGTTCGTCATCATGGGAACGGTGATCCAGACGCCGGCACCCGTCCCAGTGGCACCCGCCGCCTCGACAACGACATCGTCGACCTTAGCTCCGTCGACTACCGACGTTCCTGCCACCACGACAGCCCCGACCCCGGCGGTTCCGACCTCCGAGGTTCCGCCCGTACCGACGGAGACGACAACGACAACCGTCGTCACTACCACTACGACGCATACCACGACCACCACAACATTGGCTCCGGATACCACGCCACCGGATTTCAAGATCCTCTCTCCCGAGAACAACCAAGTGTTTCAAAACAAGGTCGTCACGTTCTCTGGGACGACAGAAATCGGGGCCAAGGTGTTTGCGGGCCGATACGAAGCAACCGTTACCGGCACCGGCGAATGGAGCATCGCGCTGACTCTTTCCCCAGGACGCAACGTCGCGACGCTGATTGCTACGGATGCGGCAGGCAACGAGACTTCGGCGACGGTGGTTGTGTTCCTAGAGGCTACCGAGCCGAAGCCAGATCGCGACTGGGAGTTCACCGCCCATCGGGTGAATGGCTCGTCGAGCGAAACTCCGCCGTTTGACGTTTACTGGGGGACTGGCAAGCCGGGGACCGTCATCCAGGTCCTATCCGAATACGGGTCGAAATCGACCGAGATCGACACTGACGGAGACTGGGAAGTCTTGGTGCACTTCTCAACCGCGCCGGCGAACATAGAGTTTCAGGTCAAGGTCAACGATTTCGAAGGTTCGGAACTCACGTTCGGATTCATCTACCGCGTCGAGTAGGGCAACACTGCGCCGCCTGAAACCGTAGTCCGCACATCGTCAGTAGTCGCTGTGACCATCTACCCACTCGATGTCAGCCAGCGGGTCATCTGCGAGCGCGTCACTGACCGGTGGGTCGTTGGTCGGTTCAAGTGTGGTCTCGGCATCGTCGCCGAACGTCGTGACCGTTTGTCTGACGATGGTCCCCAGATCCCTCCATGTAGCGCTCTGCAGCGGTGGGTGCTCTCGTAGGACTGTTGGCACTGCCTTAAGCCAACCGACCGCACGCAGCGCAACGATCATCAGGAATCCGGCCAGTCCGGTCACTCCGAGAGCTGCCATCGAAAGCGTCAAGTTGGGAAGTCTCAATTCGAAGAAATCGCGCGACGCTGGCAGCAGGAAAAGCAACGTGAGCATGCCCGCCATGCCTCCGACGAGCCACCGTTTCCAGTCGACAATCGGTCGAGCAACCATTGCAAGGCTGACAATACCGAGGGCGGCGAGCACGAATGTTGCCGTTGTTCGCGCCTCTATGAGGTCCAGGTTCTCCTGGATCGCCATCTCGTAGGCGCTGAAAGTGGCGACCCCGGCTGCCAAGCCGACAGGGATTGCGAATCGCAGCACCCGCATGACGAACCCGCGCCGGACCCGTTGTGTGGTAGGTGCCAATGCCAGGAAAAACGCGGGGATCCCGATCGTCACCGTTCCTACGAGAGTCAGGTGTCGCGGCAGAAACGGGAAAGGTCGCGCCGCAAAACCAACTGCAATTGCAAGGAACAACGCGTAGACGGTCTTGGTGACGAACAGGTTGGCGACGCGTTCGATGTTCGAAATGACCTTCCTGCCCTCTGCTACGACGTGCGGCAGAGTGTCGAACCGGCCGTCGAGCAGTATTAGCTGCGCAACCGCACGCGACGCCGACGCTCCCGACCCGACAGCGATACCGATATCGGCCTCCTTGAGAGCTAGAACATCGTTGACACCATCGCCCGTCATTGCGACCGTGTGCCCCCGACTCTGCAGGGCGCGGACCATGGCTTGTTTCTGGTGCGGGCTCACACGACCAAACACGGTGGTCGCTTCCATTACCGATGCGAGTTGTTCTGGGTCAGAAGGTAATTCGCGAGCGTCCACCACGCTTTGTGATCCGGGAACCCCAACCGCCTGCGCGATGGCCGCGACGGTGTCTGGGTGATCACCGCTGATGACCTTTACCTGCACACCTTGGCTGGCAAAATAGCGGAGGGTCTCGGCGGCGTCAGGTCGGATCACATCGCCGAGACACAGCAGCGCCTCGGGTGTGATCTTCGCCGGCAGTGCGTTATCGATCAGGGGTTGAGGTGATGAAGCGACCATCATCACGCGGAGGCCGCGTTTTGAAAGCCGCGTCACCTGCTCGGTGACCTCCTCGTCGCGTGGGGTCAAGACATCGGGTGCTCCGAGCAGCCAGGTGTTGGAGGAACCGAAAGTCGCGCCGCTCCACTTGCGCTCGGACGAGAACGGGACGACTTTGCCCTCTGGCCAGTTTGGTGTGTGCGGATATGCGGCGGCGATGGCGGACATCGTTGGGTTCGGTGTCGGATCGAGACCCGCGAGGACTGCAATGGCGTCGCTGACATCGTTGCCGCTGAGCGCTATGACCTCCGTTACGTCGAGGCGGCCCTCTGTGAGCGTGCCGGTCTTGTCGAAACACACGATGTCGACGCGGGCGAGTCCTTCGATCGCTGAAAGTTCCTGTACGAGAACGTTGCGTTTTCCGAGCCGCACAACGCCAACTGCAAAGGCCACAGACGTCAGGAGGACGAGGCCCTGCGGAATGATGCCAACGGCTCCCGCCACAGCGGACCTCAGTGCCTCGATCCAGTCGCCACCCGTTCGTAGCTGGTTCCATGTGAGCAGAACAATGATCGGCCCGATGACCCAGGTGATTCCTTTGAGGAGGAGGTCGATACCGTCGCGGAGCTCGCTACGTACCATGACGAACTGCCTGGCCTCGTTCGCAAGCTTGCGGGCATACGCATCTTCTCCGACGCGGCTTGCCATAAACGTGCCCGTCCCCGCAACAACGAACGAACCCGAGAGTACCTCAGCGCCCTCTGTCTTTACGACCGAATCTGCTTCACCGGTCAGCAGCGACTCGTCGATCTCAAGGCTGGCCGATTTGACGACCTGGCCGTCCACCTGAACCTGGTCTCCTGTCTTGATCCTGACGAGATCGTGGAGCACAATCTCTTCGACTGCTAGCTCAATTGTGACACCGTCTCGGATCACCGTTGCTGACGGGGCTGCCAATACCGTCAGCTCGTCGAGGGTGCGTTTGGCACGGATCTCCTGCACGATTCCGATAAGGGCGTTAGAAACCAGGACTCCACCGAAGAGGGCGTCCGGTACCGAGCGGACGATGAGCAGGACCACGGCGAGCAATGTGCCGAGCAGAATGTTGAATCTGGTGACGACGTTGCTGCGAACGATGTCGGCGATTGTTTTTGTCGGGCCGTCGTCCACCGCGTTGACATGGCCTGCCTCCACGCGCTCCGCCACCTCTCGGCGGCTAAGCCCGTTCCGCTCGTAGTCTGCTTGGCGAGCTGAGATCGTCATACTTTCGAGGATACTGTGATTCGCACCGGAAGCTCCCGAGACGCCGTCTTCAAAGAATCGCCTCTGCCGTTATGCGGGAGTCCAAAAACTATTCGTCGTTGCTCTCTGATGCGGTTGTCCTTGTCGCAGATCAAGGCCGAATGCCCCAAGCAACCGTCCGTTGCCCGCTATCAACATCCGTTTGCGCGGATACCCGGCCAACGAGTTACACTCGTGTAAGTACACGGCTGTAAGGGGCTGAACAATGGTAATGGCGGCACAAGTCACATGGACTGAGAGCGACCGGGTCGCAACCGCTGCGGTGCGCGGTTATGCACTCCAGTTGGAGGCGGCGGTCACCGCGCCACTCATCGAAATGGTCGATGGCACGACAGACGATGCGACGGGAGGCCTGCTGTGCGCGGTGGCAGGTGAACGGCGCGCCGTTGAGATCGTACTCGACGACACCGTTGATGCAGGCTGCTTGATGAGTCCGATCTGGTCTCTCGACCAGCGCGGTTGGAACGTCACGGTGCTGGTTCCGCTGGCGCAGATGGGGGAGGCGCATTCCTCCCTGCGGGGTGTTCCGTGCATGCTTCAGCCATGGTGGAAGGTGTTAACCGGCGACGTCGTATTCGGCTCGCCTGAGATTCCCTAGTTGAGCTCCTATGTCAAGGCGGAGGTTGTCTGGGGGGTGGTGAGCGTGGTCCAGATGCGGTCGGAGATTTGTCGTTTTAGGGCGCGGATGGCTTCTCGTTTGGTCTTTCCGTCGTTCAGGCGTTTCTCGAAGTAGCGGCGGCCTTCGGTGTCAGGTCGGGCGATCTGGGTGATCGCAGCGATGTGGATGGCCTTGTTGAGTTGGCGGTTTCCACCCCGGTTGAGACGGTGGCGGCGGCGGCGTCCTGAGCTGGCTTCGAGGGGTGTGGTGCCGTTTGCCATGGCAAATTTGGCTTTCGTGGCGAAACGTGTCGGGTCGCCGACCTCGGTGAGGATGTCGGCCGCGACGATGGGTCCAATGCCATCAATGTCGAGTAGTTGCGTCCCGGTCGCTGCCACGGTCGTTTTGATCTCCTTGCCGAACGCGTCGATCTCGCGGCCGAGCGCAAGGATCGACGTGATGCGCTTGCGGGCGATCCTCGCAGCGGTCGACCGGTCCTTGGCGAGCAGGTTCCGGCAGTGTTGGAGCGACTTGACCGATCCGATTCGGGTGGCGATCTGGCGGTGGTAGCCGACCCTGATCTGTTCGAGATCCGAGTGAAGCCGATTGATTGCCCGGTTCTGCTCCCCGACGAGTTCTCGGCGATAACCGACAAGAATCCGAAGGTCCTCGATCGGGCCAGAGGGCCGCGGGTTTGGCAGGTCGTCGTCACGCAAACCGATCCGGCCGATCAGTGTTGCATCAACCTTGTCGTTCTTGGTGTTCGAACGCTGACCCTTGCGGGCTGCAGCAGTCATCTGCGGCGGGACCTCGACCACCTCGACGCCTGCGTCGAGCAACGTCAACGCCAACGGCCGGCCATAGCCACCCGAACCCTCGATCGCCACCTTCACACAACCCGACACCTCCAACCAGTCGATCACCTGACGGTGACCGTCGATAGTGTTCTCGATCGGTCGATACTCGACCAGGCGGCCAGCGTCATCCAGACGAGCCGCCGCCAACAGATCTTTATGGGAGTCAATCCCGATGATGGTCACAATATGTACCTTTCTCTCGACGATTCCGTTTTCTGGCAGAATCGGCTCGAGTGGTGCGCACACATGCGTTGGGTCACCGACTCCAGGATCTCACGCTCCTATCAAGCGACATCACCCGAGCCAGCCACCGGTGGGGAGACACTCAACTAGAAAGCCACCACCCGAAACGGGCAGGGCATGTGACAATGAGTCATCCCCACCGGTATCTGCTAACCGAATTCAAACACGCATGTGACAACCGGGGAGTCACCGACCCGACGCGATAACATGGCCGGACCGTTGCCGCCCTCGGGGCGGGCTGCACTAACCTAATTGCATGCCACCACCTCTCTATACGCAATCGGTTATTGCCTGTGTGTGGGACTTTGACAAGACGTTGATCCCGGGAAACATGCAAGGGCCGCTGTTCGCCGAGTACGGCGTTGATGAGAGCGAGTTTTGGGGCGAAGTAGGCGGTCTGATCAAGTTTCACGAACAACGCGGCGAGATACTCGATACCGACATGGCCTACCTACTGCACATCCTTACCTACGTTGAGCGCGGAATCTTTAAGGACCTAACCAACGCCACGCTGAAACGCCTCGGCGCCGAACTTGTGCCAGTGCCCGGGATGCCCGATTTCATGGCGGCCTCACGGAAACATGTCGAGGCAAACCCCGAATTCGCCAAAGAGGCGATCACTGTTGAGCATTACGTCGTCTCCACCGGACTCCGACCAATGATCGAAGGATCCGTGTTTGCATCGCACATCGACGGCCTTTGGGCGAACACGTTCGTGGCGGGTCAGGCAGGCCCCGGTTATCGAGATCGCCTCGACGTTGCCAGTGGGGATCAAGGGACCGTGCGCCATATTGGACTCTTCATCGGAAATACGTCCAAAACGCGGGCGATTTTCGAGATCAACAAGGGCACAAACAAAAACCCTCAGATCGATGTGAATGCCCGCATGACCGAGGAGCAACGCCGGGTGCCGCTGCGCAACATGATCTACATTGCCGATGGCCCAAGCGATGTCCCCGTATTCTCAATTCTCAATAAGGCCGGTGGTAAAACACTTGGTGTTTACAACCTCGAACCGCGCAACAATTACAAACAAGTGAAAGAGCTCGCCGACCAGGGGCGAATCCAAGGGATGGCCGAGTCCGACTTCCGCGAGGGCAAAGCGGCGCATCTGTGGATGATCGACTCGATCGACCAGATCGCATATGAGATCGCCGAGTCGAAGCAGCGCGCACTGGCGGCGATCAAGAACCCCCCGGGTCACGCCTAACGCGATCGCGGTGCTTCACGATGTCTCACGGCCGGCCGAGCAATCGCGGCAGGCTGTAACTGCCATCTGGGCCGGACGGGAAATCGACCACTTCAACCACGGCGTCGATGTTGAGTGCGCCGTACAGGTGCGGATACTCTGTCCCGCTTTCGTAGCAATCTTCGAATACGATCGGCGCTGTGAGTGTCGCGCTGTCGATCATCAGCAGGACGAGTCCTGCTTCGCCGCGGTACAGCGAATTTGCAACCCCCACGACTTGGTCGGGAAGCGAACAGTGAATAAAGCCCTCGGTCGTCACGCTCGCCGGTGAGTAGGCCCCCTGTTGCTGAGCTGTCTGCCACTCCTCTTTTCGGCAGATGTGCACAACGGTGCGTGGTGGCACGGATGTAGTCATGGCACACTGGTTGTTTCGACATCGGTGTAAACCGCGGTGGTACCGGACCGGTTCGAATCGCAGATGTTTCGTGAAGGCGCTGTATGAGTCGCCCATATGCGCCGACCGGTTGCTCTCATGGTGGTAGATCTCGCTGCCGGTTCTTTAACGCCTGTTCGCGTCTAGCTGTGCCAAGGGAACTGTTACCGGCGGAACGCGTTCGTGCCGTTGGTCCGGTCCCTGCAGTCTACGGGGCAGGTACTGTGTGTCTACCCACCCTGGAGGAACTCGATGCCGCTAGAGCCGACAACGATCAACAAGATCATGTGGTCCATTCCGAACATCCTCTGCCTCATCGGGTCGCGCCACGAGGACGAGTGGAACGGCATGACTCAGTCATGGGTGACGCAGGTCGCAATGGAGCCTGTTCTGATTGCGATTTCGGTTGATGCCAAGGCGGTCACGAACAAGCTGATTAAAGCCAGCGGTTCCTTCTCGGTGAACATCTGGTCGCGGTCAGACACACGTCCGTTTGTGAAGTTTTCCAAACCCGCAACCAAGGAGGGGATGGCGCTCAACAGCCGTTTGATTGTCGAGAAGGTCACCGGTGCACCGATTTTCGAGGAAGCAATTGCCTACCTCGATTGCACTCTTTGGGAGACCGTTGCTTGCGGAAGTCACGACCTCTTCATCGGTGAAGTTGTCGATGCCGGCATCCCCAGCGGCGACGAAATAGGTGAAGTAGCGCGAATGGAAGACACCCGCATGAAATACGGCGGTGTGAAGCGCGGCGGTCAGTGAGGGTGTCAGCCCCCTAGGACGGCCCCGTTCGACAACATAACCCGCTGGAGCTGATCCTTCTTGACGAGTCCTGTGGTACGCCAGCGCTGGGTGGCGCTGCGTTCACCCTGAGGCTTGTCGCCAGGACGGACCTTCTTGCGCTTTTTCACGGGTGGTTTGGCCAGCAACACAAGCGTTGGTGTGGACCGCACCTTGTATTTCATCGCGGCACCGTGGACCTTGCGGATGTCTACCTTGAGCACATGCGCCGAAGCACCAAACTCATCAGAGATCTCGTTGATGATGCCATCCATCACCTGGCACGGTCCGCAGCCGATCTGCATGAAGTCGAGCAGAACCGGCTTACCGGTAGCGACGAGTTCGTCAATCTCGGACAGATGGCTGATTTTCTTGGCCTTGGTGCGGCGTCGGAACATAGGGTGTTCGGCTCCTGTGTGATCTCCGAGATTGTAACCCCGGCTCGCTGCAGCGCATTCCCTACGCTCCGCCCATCTGCACGCCGACCTTTGCTGTGCTGAGTCGTCTGCGAGTGGATGGCTGGACTTCTAAGCTGTGCGGCTGAATGACCGAGGGACGGTGTGGATGCACGAGTTCGATGTTGTTACTGCGATAAACCAAGAGGGCGAAGGTCTGTTCATCGCCGAACTCGACAAAAGTTGGCACGTTGGGGGAGTGGTGCACGGTGGTTATGTGTTTGCAATCGCTGTTGAAGTAGCTCTTGCCGCGACCGGCAGGCCAGACCCACTCACGGTGACGATGCACTTTCTCGGCAAAGCTGTTGGAGGCCGAGTTGAAATTCGCGCCGACGTGGTGAGCGAATCGCGAAGGTTTTCATCTGTTCGGCTTGATTTCGTTCAGAACGGCGAGACTTTTGCGACCGCGATCGCAATGTGCACCGACCTCACCCTTGGCGGCGCCCACATACTTGTCGACATGCCCCAGCCAGAATATTTGTCGCCCGGCCAGTGTTTTCGTGCTGAGGCATCGGGTCCGTTCGCGCCGATTGGGATACTGGACAAGGTCGACTTGCGTGCCGAGCCGAGCCTGGCAGGCTTTATGGTGGGAAAGCCGCTGGGCAGGGCAGAACTCGGTGGGTGGATACGATTCGATGGCCGAGAGCCGGATCTTAAGGCTCTAGCGATGTTTACGGACAGCTTTCCGCCGACTCTGATCAACACGAACACGGAACTTGGATGGACACCGACACTCGAGCTCACGGTGCATTTCCGCAAACGCCCCGCGCCCGGGTATGTGAAAGTCAGGTTCGATTCTCATGTGTTGACCGACGGTTATCTCGAAGAGAGCGGCGTGCTGTGGGATTCCGACGGCGATGTTGTTGCGATGTCTCGGCAGTTGTCGCTGCTGCCGATCAGGGCTTTGTAGCGGTGTCCGATGTAACGATCCGGCGGCCGCGGGAAGACGAGTACGACGAGATCATCGCGGCGTCGTCTGTGCCATTCTCGTTCGATCCCGACGAGACGTTTGAACCACTGAAAGCGATGTTCCCCACCGATCGGATGTTGATTGGTGACGATCGCGGGCAGATTGTGGGAACGAGCGCCGCCCATGCTTATCGGGTCACGATACCGGGAGGGTCGAATGTGGGTGCTGCGGGGATATCGTTCGTAACGGTGCTACCCACCCACCGCAGGCGCGGGGTAATGCGGGCAATGATGCAAGGCCTTTTTGAGGATGCTGCCGACGCCAGCGAGCCCCTGGCTCTTTTGTGGGCGACCGAAGGCGGTATCTATGGCCGGTTTGGGTTTGGCCCCGCTGTGGAAACGGTCCGTCAACGTATCGATTCGTCCAGGACGACGCTCGTTGCCGCCGATCAGCCTTTGGGCGCGGTGCGAATCGTCGACCGCGACGAAGCAGTCCGGGTCTTTGCGACGATCCACGCCGAGGTTGCCGGCCTGCGCCATGGGACGTTGCATCGTTCTGACCCGTTTGCCGAGTACTACCTGCACGATTACTCGTGGGAGAAAGAGGGACACACAAAGCCGCGGTTTGCGTTGTACGAAGGTGACGACGGCAAGGGTTACGTCGTGTTTCGAACGAAGAGCGAATCCCCTGGGACAGTGCGGTTCGAAGAGATGTTTGTGACTTCGTTAGCAGCGCGCCGGGCATTGCTCGCGTTCGGTCTGGGTTTCGACATGCGGCGGGACCTCGTTTTATGGGGGCGTCCGGGGGACGACCCCGTGCGATGGATGCTGACCAACCCGTATGCGATGAAGACTGAGGATTGGGATTACGTGTGGTATCGGCTTGTCGATCTCAAGGCGGCGCTTGAGGCCCGGCGATACGAAACTGACGGGTCGATCGTGCTGGAAGTGATCGATGAGCAGCTTGACCACAACAACGGAACATGGAAGGTCGAGATTACGGCCGGTGTAGCTTCGGTCGAGCGCACTGCAGCGACACCCGATCTCACTATGCCGACCGACGTGCTTGCGGCCTTGTACATGGGTGGGAGACGTCTGTCGGGGATTTCAGAGGCGGGTGTAATTGTTGGCGATGCGAGCAAGCTCGCCCTTCTCGACCGGCTGTTTCGTACAACGACCGTGCCGTGGACGGCCGAGGAGTTTTAGACACTGCACGCGCTAAAACCAGGTTCCGGTTCTTCGAGAACACGCAGTCGAACTCGGAGGAGTGGAGTTTCCGATCGGAGCCATGATGCTTGCGACCTCCGAGACGTGGGCGCTTGTTACCGACAGCGGGGATCTTGACCTCATTTTTCACCCCGACGGGACGAAAGGCTTCGACGATGTGTCAGTTTCGGCGCCAACCCTGTCGATTACCGCCGACGGTGCTGCTCGTGTCGAGGTTGCCTCGCTCGCTGACATCATTCGCTTCAAGGAGGCAGCCGGGCGCGGCAAGGACATCGCCGTCCTTCCGCCGCTGCGGCTAACGCTTGAAGAATCCGCGGCCCTGTAGACCGGTGGCTGGCGGTGGTGGGCCGAGTCGAGGTTGCAGCTAGGACCCGGGGCTGCCACACACGGACGGAGAGTCGCTTGGTATCGCGTGTCCCTGGGCATCGAATTCGTAACCCACTGACCACTTTGTAAGGTCGTCGAGGATCTTTGCAGTATCTGTTTCGTTGGCGGGTCTTGGTCGACCTCCCACGATGCGGACTGGTTTGACTTGGAGTGAAACGCCGTCCTGCGTGATGGTGAATTCATAAACAGCTGAATATGAACTGGCTCCGCGTGCTGAAGGAAACGCAAAATTCCCTGTCGAGTTGATCAACCAGGCACCTTCAACTTGTTCAACCCCCTGAAGTACGTGGGGATGGCCACCAACGATCACGTCAGCGCCGAATTGCGCCCACGTTCTGGCGAGGTCGCGTTGGTATGTTTCGGGACAGTGGTTGCGCTCAATACCCCAGTGGACCATGACTACAACAAAGTCTGTGTTGTGAGCTGCTTCTTGTACCGCCTTAATAGTTTCGAGGAGGAATGGGTCGCACGCCCACGCGGTCTGTGGGCGGGTGTTCTCTCCGCTCGCCGACCAGTGGCACGGGATGCGTGAGAAGGAAACGAATCCAACCTTCCACCCGTTCGTTTCGATCACGACCGACGCATATGCGTCGACTGCGTTGCCGCCGGCGCCACTGTGCGCGATGCCTGCTTTGTCGAGGATTTCCACGGTCCGCGCGGTGGCGTCCGGGCCAAAGTCAAGGATGTGGTTGTTGGCAAGCTGGACAGCATCGATACCCGAAGCTGTGAGCAGGTCTACCGAGGTCGGAGGGGACTTGAATGTGTACTTGTTGCCGTTGTCGACCCCAACGTCAGCTTCGGCGATTGTCGTTTCGAGATTTGCAAACATGAGATCGGGTGACGAGAGCCATTCGGTGACGTCGCCGAGAGGGTCGCGTGCCTCGCTGCCGTGGGTGAAAGCTGTGTCGCCAACAAACGCGAGGACGAGTGGCGGCAGGGTCGTGGTGGTAGTGGTTGTTGTTGTGGTGGATGTGGGCGACGAAGAGCTGGTGGTCGCGGCTGCTGTTGTCGTCGGTTGCTTGGCCGTTGGCGCTGCGCTCGCGACAGTGGTGCTTGGTGTTTGGGTGTCTGGAGTAGTTGATGTTGGCTCGGCGGAGATTCCTGAACATGCGGTGAGAGTCACAAGACCGACCAAAATGAGGTTCCGTAGCCACATCCCCGAATGCTAGCGAGTCCCCTACGGATGACCGTTGTGCGGAACTTGCCGAAAGACCGTGACAACCGGGTACCTCGGTCTACAATAACTACGCGCGTCACTCACGAAGTAACTAGTCATAAGACCCCGTCGATACTCCAGATTGGTACGGGTAGACGCATGACAACCGATTGCGAGATTCCCTCCCCGGGTAGCCAAGCGCAAGTCCCCCACCAATCCCCCTGCTTGCGTGCAAGTCTCTTCTTTCCTGACGGGGTTAGAAGACCGGGGAGGGTTCTAATTGGACCCCTCCCGGCACAACACGTAGAGGTGGTGTCCGTTCAGCTTGCCGTCACCGTGCGGCTCGGAGTCCCGGTTTGCGGTTTCGCCGACCGTACCCCTTCCACTGTGAGCGTAGGGCAGATACCTTGAGGTGGTGCTTTGGTTAGACCGTCCTCCGTATTTTCGCTGGGCCGCTGCGTCGGTGATTGTCGTTGTTGCCCTGTCGTTGCAGGCGGTTTCACCCGAATTGATATCGTATCCGTTCCTGAATCGGGACGTGAACGCCGGAGAGACGATCACCGATGAGGACCTTGGATGGCGCCAAATCCCAATGGGATTGCTGCCTCCGGCGTCGGACGTTGTCGGGCCGGCGGTACACGCGCTCGACGAAGGCGATCCGTTTTTGCGGGGTTCCGTGACAGCCGGGAGCGTCGTCCCCGATGGTTGGTGGGCGGTACCTGCGCCCGTACCGGAGTCCGTGCCTCCGGGCACGCGGGTGCGTCTCATTGCAGTTTCAGATGGGTTTTCTGCCGATGGTATCGTCTCCAGTTCGGGACTCGACACGGGTTTCGGAGACCGGACGCTCGGTTCGGTTGCGGTCCCCGAAGAGGCTGCCGTACGAATGTCGCTTGCGGCGGCTGTCGACCGACTCGTCGTACTGGTCGCACCATGAAGCGCTTGACGTTCTAAGCTTTCGTTCATGCTTGACGCGATCATCTGGGGACTCACCCAGGGGCTTACGGAGTTCCTCCCGGTTTCGAGTTCGGGCCACCTCGTTCTCGTACCGGCACTGCTTGGCCGACCATCTCCCGACCTCGCGACCGCGGCTTTCCTGCACCTTGGGACACTCGTCGCCGTGCTCATCTATTTTCGTGTCGAAGTGGGTCAGATGCTCAGACTCACGCACGATGGCCGCAAAATGCTCAAGCTGGTAGCAGTCGGAACTATCCCGGCTGCCGTGATCGGGTTGCTCTTCAGGGGAGCGCTCGGACGTTTCGTGGAGAGTCCGCGCGCGGTGGCAGTTTCCATGTTGCTGCTCGGCATGGGTTTGCTGTCCACCCGATTCATCGCAACCCGAGAGCGAAAGGTAGCGGATCTCCGCGTACCCGATGCCGTCGCAATCGGACTTGCTCAAGCTGTGGCCCTGATACCCGGTGTGAGCCGATCAGGCACCACGATTGCGGCGGCGATGATGCGCGGCGTAGACAAGGCTGAGGCCGCGAGGTTTTCGTTTCTCTTGGGCATCCCCGCAATCGCCGGCGCAGGTCTCATTGAGACGATCGATCTAACGAACACGGACGCTGGCATCACCCTCACAATGGCTGTTGGAGTGTTGGTCGCTGGTGTGAGTGGGTATCTGGCCATTGCAGGGCTGCTCAGCCTGATTCGCCGAACCGGTTTGGTTCCATTTGGCGCCTACTGCATCGGTTTCGCGACGCTCAGCCTGATCGTCCTGTAGGGCGTTGTCCTCGGATCCCGGGCGGGGTCGAGACGAAGCTCGCCCCAGACAGCGGTTCTAGAAGCCGTAGACAGAACTCATGCGGATCTGTTCGCCGATGTGAACATTGATGAGTGACGCAACGCCGCTGTCTTGGGCGCGGCGCAGGGCGGGGATGATCTCTTTGGGATCCGTCACGAACTCGCCATAACCGCCCAGCGCTTCGACCATCTTTCCGTACGGCCTGATGCCGAGGTCTGAGCCAGTGTCGATATCTGGGTACATCATCCGTTGGATGGTCTTGATGTTGTTCCACGCCCCGTCGTTGCCGATCACGCCAATCACTGGCATTGCGTGGCGGATCATCGTGTCGTACTCCATGGCGTTGAAGCCGAAGGACCCATCGCCATACACAATGCCGACCCGTGTGTCTGGTTCGACGGTCTTTGCGGCGATCGCAAACGGTGCGCCGACGCCAAGACATCCAAACGGTCCCGGGTCCAAAAGACCACCAGGGCGAGACGTCTGGAGCCACTTTGCAGTTGTCGACACGATGTCGCCACCGTCGGCGCACACGATCGAGTCGTCACTGAAGAACTCTGCCACGTCGCGTGCGAACCGCTCGGGATGAATTGGGCTGTTGTCGCTGTTCGCCGCCTCTTCGGCCGCTGCGCGTTTGGCAGACTCCATGGCGAACAACTCCGTGGTCCATTCTCGTGGTCCTGACGGCGCAAAGCTGGCGGCGGCTTCAGCAAGTTGGGCTACGACTGTACCGGGGTCGGCTGCGACACCAAGGTCGGCGGTTCTGTTCCAGCCGATCCTTGTCGGCTCGGCGTCGATGTGGATCACCGTTGCTTGCGGGCTGACCTTCGCTCCGTAGCTGGTGCGGAAGTCCCAGTCGACACCGAGGGCGAGAACGACATCGGTGTCTTTCAAGGCGTGGCTGCGTGTCCGGTTGCCGAGCAGCGGGTGGCCATAGGCAAGGGAACCGCGGGCAAGGCTGTTGGTGTAGACGGGGGCGCCAAGAGCATCGGCGAATGCAGCGAACGCGCCGGTGTAGTCGTCCTGGCGGCTCCACCGCATGCCCGTTCCGGCAAACACCACGGGGCTGGCTGCGTTCTTGAGCAGTTCACAGATGTCGGCGAGGGTGTGCGCATCAACGCCAGCCGGGCGGTTTGGTCGGTAGCCGGTTGGCCACGCTATTGAGTCCTCGACCATCGTGTCAGCCTGGATATCAAACGGAATGTCGAGGAATACGGGACCACCTCGACCGCTGAATGCGTGGCGCGCGGCAGTCGCGATGTACTCGGCGAGGCGGCTCGTGGTCCTCGCGGTTGCTGCCCATTTGGTGATTGATTCGAACAGCCGCGGATGATCCATCTCTTGGAGGCCACCCCTGAGGTCCTCGTTGGTCAGGTGGCGCCCGCCGAGCAGCAGCATTGGTGTGTTTGCAAACCAAGCGTTTGCAACCCCGGTCAGCGCATCTGTAACGCCAGGGCCGGCGGTAACCACCGCGACCCCGAGCTTCCCGGTGAGACGGGCATATGCATCGGCGGCGTGGGCTGCTGCCTGCTCGTGGCGCACGTCGACGACCTTGATTCCCTCCTTTTCGCAGCCATCGACGATCGGCAGGATGTGACCCCCGGTGAGCATGAAGATTGCTTCGACACCTTCGGCTTTGAGTGCCCGGGCGATGATCTGTCCGCCATGAATTTTCGCCATGATGCCCTTTCGTCGTTCCTTGATTCAACCAGGTAGCCGCTGGCGGTGCCTCGGGTGCATCCTCCTACACTTATCGACGTGGAAAAAGTAGTCGCCGTCGTGGTTGCCTATCTGGTCGGTTCCGTTGATTTCGGTGTGATCGTCCCGAGACTGATGGGCATTGATATCTACCGAGAAGGATCGGGGAACCCGGGTACGGCAAATGTCTTTAGGACGCTCGGCAAGAAGGCCGCGGCGGTTGTGCTGACCGGCGATCTGCTGAAGGGCACCCTCAGTGTTTGGCTCGGCGCCACGATCGCAGACCCCACCTTTGCTTATTGGTGTGCGGTCGCCGCGGTGATCGGCCACAGCTATCCGGTGTGGCACAAGTTCAGCGGCGGCAAAGGTGTCGCGACCGGCCTTGGTGCGGCACTGTATCTGCAGCCGCTGGTAGGCGCCGCCGTAGTCATCGTGTGGATCGGCATCATCCTGAAAACCAAAACAGCTTCGCTCGCGTCGCTCATTGGCATAGCGATGCTGCTGCCAGGCTTTGCCTTGCGCGGCGTTGACGGAGGTCCGCTGCTTGCCACCGCCGTCTTGGTAGCGATCGTGTTCGGTCGTCACACTGAGAACATCAAACGTATGCTTGCCGGTGGCGAGAACACCTTGGAGACTCGATGATCCCAATTGCTGATGTGCAGCGCCGAATCCTGGAAGAGGTCGGCCTTCTTCCGGTGACCCGAATCGGGTTACGCGAGGCGCGCGGGTTGATCCTTGCCGAAGATGTCACAGCAGGTGAGAACATCCCTCCGTTCGCAAACTCAGCCATGGACGGGTACGCCGTGCTTGCCGCTGATGTCGCGACAGTTCCGGTTGATCTCGAAGTGACAGGGATCATCGCCGCCGGAACCTCTCCCCAGGGCAAAGTAACGACCGGGACCGCGATGAAAATCATGACCGGCGCGCCCATGCCTGCGGGCGCCGACACGGTCATCAAGGTTGAGGACACCGAAGATCTTGGCAACGGTCGGGTACGCATCGTGTCTGGTGCGCCGTTGGGCACTTCCATCAGAAGCGCTGGATCAGATGTCACCGTTGGTGCCGTCGTGATGCGAACCGGTACACGGCTCGACGCACCGCAACTGGGCCTGCTCGCAACAGTCGGTGCGGCGTGGCCGAAGGTGCGCAAACGCCCCGTTGTCGGCATTTTCTCTACGGGCGACGAGCTTGTCCCTCACGAAACGGCAAGCCTCTCGGCCGGAATGATCCGAGACTCAAACCGGCTCACCATGCGGGCTCTTGTCGAAGAAGCCGGAGGGTTCGTCATCGACTACGGCATCGTCCCCGACCAGCCGGACGTCTTGAAGAGCGTGCTCGGGCACGCCGCCAACTCTTGCGACCTTGTGGTGACGAGCGGCGGAGTGTCGATGGGCGATTTCGATCTCGTAAAGAGTGTTCTCACCGAGCTCGGCGGCGTCGATTTCCTAAAAGTACAAATGCAGCCGGGCAAGCCTCTCGGATTCGGCCACGTTGGAGATACCCCGTTTTTCGGACTTCCCGGCAACCCCGTCTCTGTGTTTGTCTCGTTTCTTCAGTTTGTACGGCCCGCGATGTTTGCAATGATGGGCGCGGAGTTCATCTACCCGCCAGTCGTGAAGGCGGTCATGCGGTCCGAACGCCACACCCAGGACGAAAAGACCGTGTTTCTGCGGGGTCTTGCTGTGCGAACCGATGGTGTTCTGAGTGTCGATGTCTCTGGTGGACAACATTCGCATCAAATGACCGCACTTGCCGATGCGAATTGCCTCGTTGAGGTTCCGGTTGGAGTCGGTGTCGTGCTGGCGGGTGACGAAGTGGATGTTGTGATGTTTGGTGCAAGGGAGACGAGAACACGCAAGGAGGTACTCGGTGGTTGACGATCTCACACACGTAAACGCTGATGGAGACGTTCGCATGGTCTCGGTAGGGGAGAAGGGTCGGACTTCGCGTGTCGCGATTGCCGAAGCGTCTGTGGCGTTGCCTCCAGATCTGAAAGCAGCAGTGTTCGGAACAGGTACGAAGAAGGGTGACGTTCTCGCCACGGTGCGGATCGCGGCGATCATGGCTGTTAAGAACACCAGCTCGCTCATCCCGCTGTGCCATCCGATCGAGATCTCAGGGATCACCGTCGAAGTCAACGAAACGACGTCCGGGGCGCGGATTGAGGTCCGTGTTGAGACGGTGGGTCGAACAGGTGTCGAGATGGAAGCGATGACCGGCGCCGCCATCGGAGCAGTAACGATGTATGACATGATCAAATCTGTCTCCAAAGGCGTAGTACTCGGCCCGATCCAGCTCCTACACAAATCTGGCGGCAAGTCTGGTGAGTGGAACAGATGAGGGCCGCGGTCGTCTCGATTTCAGATCGAGCCAGTCGCGGTATTTATGAGGACATTTCCGGTCCCGCTTGCAAGGCAATGCTGGTCGATGCCGGCTTCTCTGTCGGCGACATCGTTCTCATCCCGGACGGTATCGAGAGTGTCTCATCGGCGCTACGCGACTTGGTTGGTGAGGTCGACCTCATAGTCACGACTGGTGGGACCGGACTTGCGCCCCGCGATGTAACACCAGAAGCGACCAGACTCGTGATCGACCGGGAGGCACCCGGGTTTGCAGAAGCCATCCGGGCGTCGACGCTTGGCAAGAACGTCTTTGGCATGTTGAGCCGAGCCGTGTCTGGCATCGCCGAGAGTACGCTGATAATCAATGTTCCTGGCTCGCTCAGAGGCGCCACGGAGTCATTAGAGGTTGTGATGGGCGCTCTAAAACATGGCGTCGAGTTGCTTATTGGTCACGACAGCGACCACAATACGTGACCGCAGGTGTGACAAACCCTTTGGCGTCTGGGCATCTTCCCCTACGCTTGACGGTCACGGAGTAAGAAATACATGCTGTTGCCCTTTATTTTGATAGTCGGTCTCTGGGGAGTGTTACTGCTACCCGGCGTTCTTGGCGATATGCGGTCCCGTCCGGTCGCCTCGACACGCCGCTTTCAGGAGTCGACTGCGATACTCGCTGCCGTGTCAACGACTGACCAGGGTCGGAGCATGCTCGCCCAGCGTCGCGCTTCTGCCCGGCGGCGCCAAACCTTGCTGTTGCTTGGTACCAGCGCCTTTGCGACGCTGGCGATGGCTGTAGCAACAGGTGTGGTGTGGTGGTTGGTGCTGACGTGTCTTGTGGACCTTGCTTTGGGCGGTTTTGTTGGCGCACTGCTCACGGCCAAACGGAACCACCCGCCGACGTCCGCCGACGTTATCCAGCTCCGCAGCAACGAAGTCCTGGCTGAAGCTGTCATCGAATCGACGTCCGTGCGTGTACTTGCGAGCGCCCGTTAGCGATTCAATCGACCTTGGTGCGCTGGACGCGGCGGTCCGACTGGAGCTTGACGCGAAGAACGCCGCCCGTGAATTGGCGTTGCGTAACTGTCGAAAGATCATCAGAGGGTCGGCGAACGCCATCCGAGCATTGCATCGCAACGAACCCGACGTTGCCGAGGAGTTGCTCGTTTCGGTGCGGGCGCTCATTGCAGAGGCTGAGGAGCCGCTTCGTGACCACCGTGACATTTACCACGCCGGGTTTTTCTACGATGCGGTGAAGGAGTACGCCGAGGCGGAGTTAACACGGGCGCTGTTGACCGGCGTCGATCTTCCCTTGCCATCAGACCTCGGCCTCGATGCGGTCCCTTACTTGAAAGGTCTTGGAGAGGCGGTGGGGGAGCAGCGCCGGAGACTTCTGGATCAATTGCGAAAGGGCGAGCTAGCCGCTGCGGAAGCCACATTTGCGGATATGGAAACGGTGCATGATTTGCTGACGTCGCTCGACTACCCGGACGGAATGACGTCGGGATTACGACGCACGACCGATGTTGCCAGGGCCTTGATAGAGCGCAGTCGCGCCGACCTGACGTCCACAATCGTCCAGGACCGACTACGGGTCCAGCTTGAGCAGCGTGCGGCGGGGGATCCGTCGGCGTAGTTCAACTCCTACCAATCCTGCATGATGCGTGCGGGCGCTACACAGCTAAGCCCCATCCGGGGGTATAGCTCAGTTTGAGCTGTCGCGTGTTTCTCCGGTCACGTTGGTGATCCCCCTGTTTTGTGGTGTTAGTTTGCTTGAGTCGCGGGGATGCTTGTTAGGTTGTCGTGTTGGGTGTGTTTGAACGTCTCCCTTGCAACGTACCGTTTCAAGCAGCGCATGATCTCTGCCGTGTTCTTCCCTTCGGCCCGACGGCGACCCAAATACGCCTTGGTTCGCTCGTCACGGCTCATGCGAGTCAATACGATCCGATACAGGGCAGCGTTGGCTTGGCGGTTACCGCCCCGGTTCAACCGATGCCGTCCACTGGTCTTGCCTGACCCCGCCGGTATCGGGGAGACGCCACACAGGCGCGCCCAGGACCGTTCAGAGCGCAGTCGCTGTGGGTTGTCCCCTGCAGTCACCAACAGGGTGGCTGCGGTATCGGTCCCGACCCCGTAGAGAGCAACCAGCGACGGTGCTTTTTCGGCAACCAGTTCGGTGAGCATCGAGTCGAGGCCCCGAATCTCATTGTTGAGCATCTGGATGCGGCGCGCCAAGCCTTGCATCGTCAGCTGAGTCGTGTAGAGGAGCGGGTCGGAAGCCTTACGCGGCCTCAACTTTGCGACCTCAGAGACGAGTCCGGTCTTGTAACGGTCCTTGAACCTGGAACGCACCTCTTCGGGGCCGGTGAATACGAGATGCCGTAACTGGTTCAACGTCTCGATACGTTGCGAACGAGCCGAACGCCTCGCCACGAGCAGAATCCGTATCTGTTCGACCGGACCGTTGCGGGTCTTCGGTATCACGCTTGCTGACCCCGACAGGGCTGCCCTGGCTGCCGAGAGGGCATCAGTCGGGTCAGACTTCCCGACCTTGCGACGGTCCTGGCGGTTCGGGCGATCAACCTCCACCACCACGATCTCGTGATCATGGAGGAAACGGGACAGGGCAACACCCCACGACCCGGTGCCCTCAACCCCAACACGGTCGATCTCATCGTGAGAAGTGAGCCAGCCGAGTAACGCTTCGAACCCTGCCTCGTCCGTTGGGAACGACTCGATCCCCAACACGCCACCGCGACGGCGGAACGGACCCAACCGAGCTGCTCAAATCAGCTCAACCGGTGATCCACCGCCTGAGCGGTGCGGGTAACACCAACCACATCATGCCATAACGGCACACCCAGCCGGTTATGGGCGGTAGAAATCCGCTCCCCTGTATATACCGATGCCGCTCCCTGCGAACCGAAGCAGGGGGACCCGTACGCCGAGTCCCCCTGCCGTTGTGAGTCTCCGGCCTTATGGCTGAAAGTGCTCAGGTGTGTTGAATGCTGCACGGCCTGTGCAGAACGATGCTCCTGGTGCAAGCCCGTCTATCGTGAAGTGGAAGCCAGGACCAGGGCCTCCTCGGACGGCTACGCCTTCCCCGTCGCCGCGCCGACTTGACCCTTCGGCGGCCATGACAAGTTGTCGTGGCCGACGCCGGTTACGTAATCGCCAATGATGTGCTGGCCATGAGTAGCAAGTGTGCCCTCGCCAAAGACATCAAAACAGGTCGGACCCGCCGGCTTCTCGGCAAGAGCAGCTGATGCGGTCATCAAGGTCAAAGCCATGACAACTGCGGCGATGATTGACATTTTTCTCATATTTCTCCTAATTGGTCGACTCTTCTGGAATGGTCATCAGTCTCTGTTGAAATTCAGCTGTGTTCGCTGACCGGGTAGATCTCGTCAGCGACAAGACCATGTGCTTCTCTATGGACGGTGTTGGCGGCTTCGGCGTCGTCTGCTTCGACGAGGCAGAAGATCCTTCCTTCGTCTTCGTTCACCCAGTAGCGCAGATAACTCACGCCGTATTTACCCTGGGTGTCGAGGTCCGCCTTGTGAGCGTTCGCTACATCTGTGACGGAAACTCCGCCTTCCATGTAGTGAACATCCATGAACAGTGGCATTCGTTTCTCCCTTCATTGCT
>JADFQA010000007.1 GCA_022562055.1 Acidobacteriota bacterium
CAATAGAACCCCGACAGATCCAACTCGGTGACCACATCAACAATGAACCACGCCAAATGATCCGAAGGCAACCAGTCAGACAACGACGGTGGCATCAACAACAACTGATCCCGCTCAACAGTACGTAAATTCACCATGACACCATTGTCCCGCGCGGCACACCAAAACGCGAGAACCACGCACATTCATGCGACAGCCCCCAATGCAAGGGTTTCGCCGCGTTGACGGAGAGGGTTACAGACGTTTCTCTGCAGCTCTTATGTGCTTCCATGCGATGTCGGAGAAGTCGAGAGGATCGGTGATACTTTCGGCTTCTCTGATGATGTTCAGTTTTACCTCTAAGTCTTGTTCGCCCCAATACGGTGAAAACAACACATGCGCTAGCCACCGAGAAGTTTCGGGCTGGCGCACAAGCGAGTTTGGGACCATAACCTGCACCGTCCCTTTCCTCGGCCACGACATCGGCACGGTTGAAGGCAATTCTATACGTACTGAACTCGACTTCTGCAGCCACCCGTCTCCGTTCGAGCGTGTTTTCCAAGACCGTCGACAAACCGGCATCGGATGCGTTCCGAGCAGCTCGTTGAAGCATCTCTTCGGAGGGGATATGACAACCGAGCGAATTCCGGAACGGGGTTGACGGTTTGCGGTAGGTGCATACGATGTCTCCACGCAGCCTGGAGGACCACATGCCGGCGGAGCCACGCGACAGCACATGGAATTTCCGTGTGAAGGCTCAGAGCGACGCACTGGTACGCGAAGCAGCAACGCTGTCAGGAACGACGAGGGCACCGTTTGTCGAAGAGAGCGCGGTCACTCGTGCCCGATCGTTGATTGCTGCGTATCGGCCGGTAATCCGGTTCTTCGGAAATGAGCGGGGTCGGGTGATGATGGAGACATGACAGGGACTCTGCCAGTCTGAGAGTAGTTACCACCTTCAGAACGGAGGGCCCCTGTGGAAATGGACCCTACTGTCATGTGCGAGTTGCTTGTCGGACTCGGCGATGTAAACGTCTTGGGAGTTGACGGCGTTGCGGGTGAACCCATCCGGGTCCGTGTCGAGGCTCGATGGTTACGACCTGAATGTCGACGGTGTTCAACATCGGCGGTGGCCAAGGACCGTCCTGTGGTTGTATTGGTGGATCTGTGTGTGTTCGGCCGTCCGGCGCGTCTGGTGTGGCGCAAGCACCGGTGGCTGTGCCCCGATGAGACATGCCGTAGCGTGACGTGGACCGGGCAGGAACCGCGTATCGGGTCGCCACGGTTGGCGTTGACGGACCGGGCGGGCCGGTGGGTGACGTTCCAGGTCGGGAAACACGGCCGCACGGTGAGCGAAGTCGCACAGGATTTGGGCTGTGACTGGCACACGGTGAATGATGCCGTGATTGCCTACGGCACCCCACTTGTTGATGACGACGCCGACCGGATTGGTGACGTTAGGGCGTTGGGGTTGGATGAGACACTGTTCTGTCGCTTGGGCTGGTGGCGGACCCAGGCGTGGTCTACCCAGATCCTCGACGTCGTGGAAGGCCGCAAAGCTGTGGGTCCCGCAGCATGGCTTGCCACTCGGGGCGATGCGTGGTGTTCCCAGATCAGATGGGCGACACTGGACCTGTCGGGCCCGTATCGCAGCGTGTTCGACACCATACTCCCCAACGCTACCCAGGTTGCTGACCCGTTCCATGTCATGAAGCTGGCGAACACGAAACTTGATGAAACCAGACGCCGGGTCCAGAACGAAACAATGGGGCACCGCGGCCGCAAAACAGATCCGCTGTATCAGATACGACGCCTGTTGACCAGAGCCGATGAGCGGCTCACCGAGAAAGGCCGAACCAAACTCGTGGGACTCCTCAAAGCAGGAGACCCCAACAGTGAAGTCACAACAGCGTGGCAGCCCAAAGAAGCGATCCGTCAGATATACACCCACACCGACCCCGGCCTCGCCACTCAACACGTTGAACGGCTCGGCCGCGGCCTCCAAAACCCTGAGAACCCGCCAGAAGTCCGATCCCTGGGCCGTACCCTCATCCGATGGAGAGACCAGATCGCTGCGTGGCACCAGGCCCACGTGACGAACGCACCCACCGAAGCAGCCAACAACCTCATAAAAAGAATCAAACGCATCGCATTCGGATTCCGACAGTTCCGCAACTACCGGATCAGGACACTCCTCTACGCAGGGAAACCCAACTGGGACCTACTCGCCACCATCACACCCCGCTGAAATCCGAAGCGCCGGTTATCTTCTCGGCGTGGTTTCAGGTCGATGCCTCAGCTCTAACGAGGTTCAACGGCCGATTGGAGGAGTCGGCTCGATTGGCAATCGGGAGAGTGAGTTCGAAGATGCTTGTTTCGTTCTCATACCTGTAGGTGAGGTCGCCACCCATGAGTCGTGCCAGCGATCGGGATATTGTGAGACCGAGACCGATCGAGCCCGTTTGGTGTCGCCCTGCTTGGGCCTGGTTGTAGGGATCGAAAATCGACTCCCGGTCCTCTACCGGAACGCCCTGCCCGTTGTCGCAGACCTCGACGACCGCGGTTGAGTTGCGGGAGAATACGCGAGCCCGAACGTGGTCGCCACCGTAACGGGCTGCGTTCGTCAGCAGGTTACGGATGATTTGACGTACGCGCTGAGGATCTCCCAGTGTGTCGACAGACCCATCGGCGACCTCAACGTGCTCAGCCGCTGCCGCCCTCCACGCGTTCAGCACCTGGGTGAGCTGCTCTCGGAGATCAACCGTCACCTGAGTCACGTGAAGTTTACCGATCTTTGTTCGCGCCGATACCAACAGATCCTCGACGATGTTGGAGATGTCAGTAGCCTCTTCAGTGATGGACTGCATCATTTCCTTCCGCTCGTCAGCGGAGAAGTCCTCCGGTGATGCTTGCAGGAGCTCGGCGAAACCGAGGACCGCGGTGAGCGGAGTGCGCAGCTCGTGGCTGATCGACGCCACAAAGTCGTCCTTCGAGCGAATCAGATCTTCGAGGTGTCGTTCGGCAGCCTTCGCCTCGGTGATGTCGCGGATCACCAACAACGTTTCGTCAGATCCGGGGATGGCTACTATCCGAGCCTCCTTTTCTTGCGTGTCGCCCGCTGAAGAGACCTGATACTCGAGCCGCTGGACCTCTCCACTACGGTGCGCCTGGTGACTGGCCGATACGAACTGCTCCGCTAGATGCCGGGGTAAGAATTCTTCGAGATTGTTGCTGTGAAGATCTTCGAACAAGGGGAAGATCGCCGCGGTGCCACCGTGAATGAATTCGAGGTATGCGCCTTCGCTGCTAACGCGGACGATAAGGTCTGGGATTGCTTCGAGCATGGCGCGATTTTGGGCTTCGTTGGCTGCCAGCTCGGTGGTGCGCTTTTCTACCTTAGTCTCCAGCTTCTGGTTGAGGGTCGTGAGGTCGTCGGTCATCTGGTTAAAGGCGTCAGCGAGCGTTCCCAGCTCATCGTGGACGTCGATATCGGCCCGCTGGCTGAAATCCCCACGTTGGATGGCACGCGCAACCCGTGCCAGGTTGATTGTTCGCCTGGAGAGCCGGCGCCCTATCCGGTTTGCAGCGTAGAAGCTGGTCGCAAGGACCAACAGGCCGAGGGCGGAGAACTGCCACACCGCGGTGCGCGACCTGTCGGCTGCGGCGTTGCTCGCATCAGCAAGATCTTCTAGCAGGTTGTGCTGAATATTGTGAAGGGCGCTGATTCGTCTGGAGGAAACCCAAAACCACATAGCAGGCTCCAACGAGAATTCACCGGCCGAAAAGCGCGCGAGGATGGTTGCCGCGGATACGGTCTTGGTCGCATTGAGGCGACTCTCGTACTCAGCGCGCAACTCTGGAGGGGTGTGGTCATCAAACGCCTGGAGTGAGGCTTCTTGTCTGCCTACCAACCCGCCGAGGACAATGAGCTCGTTGGCATCGATACTACGATCCGTGAGCACCTTGGAAACGATCGCCCGCTCAAGGCTGGCCGCCTCAAGAGCGGCAGTGATGTCAAGGAAACCCGTATAGATACCCGCGACTTGTGGGTCAAGACGTACCAGCGGCCATAGGCCGTCCGCTAGACCCTCGCCCATGTCTTCGACGAGATCCGCATAGAAATGCAAACTGTCAGCCCAAACCGCGTCGAGGTCGACGATGCGCTCACGCATGTCGGCGAGACGCTCGAGATTCTCAAATAGATCTGAAAACGGTTGAGCGAAGAGCTCAGCCTCGTACTTGTTGTCGAATTCGCCAAGAGCGCTGCTGAAGTCGGCCAAAGCCGCGTCCGTCTCGATCCACTGAGAAAGTAGGGCCTCTCGAGCATCGGGCCCATCTGATGACGACAGGAGCGCAGCGCGTCCCAGTTCCAACTGCAACTCCGTGACCAGATGCTCAGATTTAGTCAACACGACGGTTGACGCCACAATGCTCTGCAGATCTCGCTCCCGAGAGATGCGGTTCGCCACCTCGAACCCAAGTAGGACTACCAGCGCGGTCAGCGGTATCGCCACCATTGTGACAAGCTTGGCTGCAATACCGACTCCTGTCCGCGCAGGCTCGGGTTCTGCACGCGCGGCTTTACCGTCTGTGTCAGCCCCCGTGTTTGTTGTCAGAGGAGCGTGCGTGCGGTTCACGGCATTCTCAATAGGTTTCGGGGATGCGTTAACTGTCGACGCTTTACTAACTGCCTTAAGCCATAACTGCCTTAAGCCGCACGAAGGCAAATCGTCGGAGGCACGCTAGCGTGGGAGGCGGCGACCGTGCTCGTCGTTGTTAGCTCGACCTTTTCGCCCTTTTGGCCTGTCGTTTCTCTTTCAACGTCCTAGCGGCAACTTTCTTGCCGCTCCTGCTGGCCTTGTCTTTGTTTGCCATCGTATCTCCCCTCCCTGCTTGGCTTGGAAAATCGTCAGACCCATAGTGGCACATGAGTGGCTTGGTTGGTCGGATCAAACGGAGATGAACCGGTCGTCAGGGAGTGGTAGGGATCTCAACTCCACGATCGGCAAGAACGCTGACGATTGTTCCGATCCGCCCCTGGATTCTCGACGCGCCACCCGCCTCCAGGATCCGGGCATTCAAGGAAACCCCACCGAGGTTGCCCATCTCCCCGCCGCCACCGCCACCGCCGCCAGCTTGTGTCACAAGGTCAATTCTTTGCCCCTCAAGACCCTGCAACTGCGAGCGTAGCGCAGCGAGTTCGGTGAGGAGTCCTGCGTCCGAGCGTTGCGCGTCGAGGTCGACGGCGTATTGGGACGCCTCTTCCCTGAGCTTGTCGCGTTCCTTCAACAGCTTGTATTTTTCCGCAAACGCATCGTCGGGCAACGCAAGAAGCTCGTCGTTGACCGTTACAAGTCGGGCCACAATGTCAGAGTCGATCTCCATACTGCCAACATATCACGACGGCGGTTTTATAGATATCGCGCAATCGTCATTCCGTCAGCGACGCTCCGTCTGCCGACAACTCGTCGCGGCCGCAAAGCGCGATCTAGGTTTGGCCGTGCACCGGTATCGCAGCGCCATTGATTACTTGCGCATTTCGAGAGGCGAGAAAGTCGATCACGACCGCGATTTCAGCCGGTTTTGGCCAGTTGATGTAGTCAGCATATGGGAGGGCAGCACGGGTCGCTGCGGTGTCGATCACCGACGGTAGAACGACGTTGGCGGTGATTGCGGTGTCATCAAGTTCGACCGCCAACGTCTTTATGAGCGCAACCACTCCTGCCTTGGAAATGTTGAACGCAGCCTGGGCTGCTGGAGTGTCCAGCGCGGCACGACTGCCGATTGCGATGATCCGCCCCCACTCGGCGTCGCGCATGTACGGGATTGCTGCACGAATCGTATAGAACGCTGAACGGAGGTTGAGATCGAGCATCCGATCAAACCGCAGATTATCGGTTTCATGCACCATCCGTCCGCCGGCCCATCCGCCGACCAGCGACGCCATCACGTTGAACGGCCCAAAACGATCTGCCGCTTCGCGCATGAAATCGTCCACCGCGTCCGAATCTGATGCATCGACTCTCCGCAGCAGCAGTTGGCTTTCGTCGAGTCCCAGAGAGTCTTCGAGAGACGTTGCCTCCTCTGGTATGAGGTAGGTGACTGCGAGCTTGAAGTTTCTGCGCACGAGCAACGGGAGCAGGGTTTTTCCTAAAGCGCCGGTTCCGCCCGTGATTACTGCAACTGGTGAATCGTGCATGGGCCTACTGTAGCTTGTATATGTTTTGCGGCTGTTTGTGGGCCCGTGCTACGGTGGCCCGATTACGGAACGACACGGAAGGTATGCGCATGGCGGGAATTACGCTTGAGGGGATTGGGAAGATCTATCCCGATGGGACACGCGCCGTCGGCAACGTGAATCTGGAAATCGTCGACGGAGAGTTTTTGGTGCTTGTCGGGCCCTCTGGTTGCGGCAAGTCGACCATTTTGCGGATGATCGCTGGTCTTGAGGAAATCACCGAAGGAAAGATGTACATCGGCGAGAACCTTGTCAACGACGTGCAGCCCAAGGATCGCGACATCGCGATGGTTTTCCAAAACTACGCCTTGTACCCACACATGTCCGTCTTTGACAACATGGCGTTCGGTCTCAAGTTGAGGAAGACGCCAAAGGACGAGGTGATCAGGAGGGTCCATGAGGCAGCAGAGATTCTTGAAATAATGGAGTTTCTTGAACGGAAGCCGAAGAACCTGTCCGGTGGTCAGCGCCAGCGCGTTGCAATGGGCCGCGCAATCGTCCGCGAGCCGAGTGCGTTCCTCATGGATGAGCCGCTCTCAAACCTTGACGCAAAGCTCCGGGTCCAGATGCGTGGTTCGCTGGCTCAGCTCCACACACAGCTCGACACAACCACGGTGTACGTGACGCACGACCAGGTGGAAGCTATGACGCTCGGCCACCGTGTTGCGGTCTTGAAGCCCGTATCCGAGAAACGGCCTGATAACCTGCAGCAAGTTGCGCCGCCAAATGAGCTGTATCACGAACCCGCTAACCTCTTCGTTGCCGGTTTCATCGGTTCGCCCGCCATGAACATGGTGTACGGCACTCTTGAGGCCGATGGCGACCGGGTGTACGCAAAGTTTGCGGGCAACAGCTTGCTAGTTGAACGGGTGGCGCTCGATCGCCATCCAGGCATCGAGAACTGGATGGGCAAGCAGATCGTTGTCGGCATGCGCCCAGGAGACTTTTCGTCAGCAGAGTTTGTTGGTGCTGACGACAGCGCAGTGATCATGGCGAACATCGATGTTGCCGAGGTTCTCGGTGCCGAAACATTCATCAAGTTCGATGTCGATACGCCGCCTGTTATCACGCTGGACATTGAGGAGCTGTTGGCTGATACCGAGGGCGATGCCGGCTCGCTTGGTGATGTCGTGACATTCACCGCCCGTGTCAACGCAGATGTCAGTGTTTCGGCGGGATCGCAAATCAAGCTGACGTTCAACACCGCAAAGCTGCATTTCTTTGATCCCGAGAGCGGTCTGCGTATAGGAACCTGACCGGCCGACTCGACAACATTCCGCAATCGGTGTGAGGACTCTTCGGGGTCCTCACACTTTCTTATGTGACGAGTCAGGGCATGATGCGTCGAACTCCTAGGCCGAGTCGATTGGCACGACGAGGCCAACTCGCCTGTTCAGGCTATGGCACCTCAGCGGGGAAGCCTTCCTTAATACCAGCGTTGGTGGCATCGACCCCCTCTCGGCGGATGGACAGCGCCGCTACGGTTTGGCGTCGCCGGCGCCATACATGTACCCCTGCCTCAACCTGGATCAAGTTGAATCGCGAGTACGCTAATACGATGTTGAAACGATGGACGGCCTTGTTTTTGTTGGCACTGGGGGGCGTCTACGCCGGTCACGCTGTCGGTTACACGCTTGTCGGCCAGATCCACCTCCACAGTACCGAACTCGCTGACCTCCACAGCTACCTGCCAGGTGTGGCCAGGCTGGCAGTGCCTCTCGCGGCGTTGGCATTCGGTTGGCTCACACTATCCGGCTCTCGTAAATCACCAAGTGTCAATCCTGGCGTAGGCATCGGCAGCTTGCTGGCACTTCAGATCGGCGTCTACGGTGTGCAGGAAGTGCTTGAGCGTGTGGTCTCAGGTCGTGGGGTCGCCGGCATTTTGGCCGAGCCCGTTGTCTGGGGTGGCTTGGTCGCCCAAGTCCTTGTGGCGGTTGGCGTGCTTGCCGCCGTGCGCTTTCTCAAGCGGGTGGCGGTGGCGGCGCTGTTGTTCTTCATCCCCCAAGGGTTGCACGCGGGGGCGCCTGCTGAGTTCTTTAATCTCATTTCACGAGTCACTCCCCGGATTCGGCAACAAGCTGAGCCTCGTTCTTTGCGCGGGCCGCCGACGATTGCCTGACGGCCCGCGCGGCCGTCGATTCCACTTTCACTCCAAGATCGTCACTCGGTCTTCATCGTTGCCCGCATTGAGGAGCCGCACATGTTCAAGAACACAAGAATCCAACTCGCCACAGGGGGGCTGCGTTGGTGTTGTCCGGCGTCGGCGCGTGTGGTGGAGGTGATGCCGACGTCGCAGTACCCACCGCATCGACTGTAACGGTCCTCGCGACCGGCGCCCCGACAGCGACCACGACTAGCGCCCCGACAGCGACCACGACGACCATCCCCATTGCGGCAGGTCCGGTGGAGTTCGTGGTGTCGGTGGAGGCTGGTTCTGTTGAAGGTGGTGGGAGGATCCCGGTTGAGATGGGTACCAAGGTGCGTCTGATCGTTTCGGCCGATGTCGCCGACGAAGTGCACCTCCACGCCTACGACATCTTCGTTGACGTGACACCGGGGACGCCGGCGGTCTTGGAGTTTGTGGCCGACATCCCAGGGATCTTCGAGGTCGAGTTGGAGTTGTCAGGTCTAGTGCTCATCGAATTGGTGGTGGAGCCGTGACACACAAACAGCGCTTGGGGGTCTTTGGGGCGCTTGTCGCTGGCTTTGTCTTGACGCCCGACGTGGCTCTCGCTCATGGTATCGGCGGCCGCGGGGACCTGCCGGTTCCGCTGGAGTTCTTCCTGGTGGGGGCAGGTCTTGTTTTAGTGTTGTCCTTGTGATCCTGACGGTGTTATGGCCTGAACCTCGTCTCCAGGGCGGCCCGCTGGAGCGACCGCTAACCGCGTCGTGGGTTAGTTCGGTGGCTTCGTTGCTCGCTTTCGTCGGCCTTGCCGGGTTGGGGCTGGTGCTGGTCACGGGGATCTTCGGCGGTGTGCGAGGTCGCAGCAACTTAGCCCCAGTGCTGGTCTGGGTCTATTTCTGGCTAGTGATTTCGTTTCTCAGTGCTTTAGTCGGGGACTTGTGGCAGTACATCAACCCGTGGCGCAGTATCAGCCGCATCGGCGGGTTTGGCAGGAGGGAACGCCCGGAGTTGGTTGAGAAACTTGGAATGTGGCCAGCGACAGTTGGGTTCGTGGCGTTCACCTGGCTGGAGTTGGTGTGGGCGGATCCGGCGAGGCCTCGAGTGGTTGCGGGGGCAGCCGTGATCTACACCCTCTACTTGGTGTACTCCATGGTATGGGTCGGGCGTGAGACCGCGCTCGACGCCGGTGACGCCTTCACCTCCTACAACGCGTTGGTCGGAGCGATAGGCCCGGTGGGACACGACGTTGATCGAGGTCTGGTGTGGCGGGGTTGGCTGCGACAACTCCCGGCGCTGAGAGAGCGGCCCGGGCTGACCATGTTCGTCGTGGCCATGATTGGTACCGTCAGCTACGACGGGCTTTCAAGCACGGCCTGGTGGGGAGTGCGGCAACTTCGCAGCTTTTCGGAACCCTGGCGCTATTTAGCTCGATTGCGGTGATCGGCGCCTGCTACTGGCTCGCCTCGTGGGCGGCAGCCCGACTGGCTCCGGGAGAGAGCCTGACGGCGACCGCAGTGGCGCGCAGCTTTGCCCATACCCTGGTCCCCATCGCGTTCGCATATGCATTCGCTCACTATTTTACATTGGTGATCTTCGAGGGGCAGATCCTCTTTTCTGCGATCAGTGATCCGTTTGGTCGCGGATGGAATCTATTCGGAACGGCCACCTGGTCGGTGAACTTCTGGTTGTCGCCGAATTCCATCTGGTATATCCAGGTAGTCGCGATCGTCGGCGGCCATTTGGCTGCGGTGATCCTCGCACACGATCGGTCCCTGGCCATTTTTCCCCGTGAGGACGCCGCCAAGTCACAATACGCCATGCTTGCTCTGATGGTCGCCCTCACTGTGTTCGGTTTGACGCTTCTGGGGACTGTCTGATGCTGGCCTCGCTAATGCTGGCACATCAGAGCGGGTGGGACGATATTGCCTATTTCGTGGTGCCGACGGCTCTAGCGATTCTGGCACTCCGATGGTCCGCGAAACGAGCGACGCGACAGCGTACCCACGAACAAACGAACACGCCTGACGACAACGAAATGACGAATCGGTCCCAAGAGTGATATGCCCTGGCGCTGGGTACTTGCTATGCGCTGATGATGAGAGGCCGGTTATAGTCCGTTCACATTCCGCGTTCGTCTGTTGACACCACTGGCGAATCCGCGCGTCAGTGACGATCGTTGCGAAGTGCTGACGGATGGCGCCGGCGGCGTCTGACGGCTTTCGCCTAACTGTGTCGGTGTGAGCGATGTTCGTTGCGTCGCAGCAGGGTCAATAGAGTCAGCCACGATTCTTGTTGCATCTTCATGTGCAACGAGAGCTATCTGCTCGTAGCGCGGTAGCGCGAAGTCACGAACTGAGTCAGGGGGTGATGCGTCGAAACGCCTCGGCGCGTTTTAGGCCAGCCTCGACTCCGGACTGGCTCGCCCATTCAGAGATACGGGCGCCGAACGCGTGTGCGTTGGATTCCTCCGTCACGTCTCCGCCCATCGTGGTTGCGCCTTGTGAAGTGTGACAGAGCAACGCACGCACCTTGGTATCGATGGTCGCCACGATGTCCTCCCAGTGGTTCGCTTCGTCCGCAGACCAAAGGAGGATTGCCTTCGGCCGGTGCGGAGCGAGGTTTTGGTCCTTGAAGAACAGATGGTCGCGGGCCGCAACTACACCGTCGGTCGCACCAAAACCGGTCACACGGTGGTCGGGATGAAGCTGGTACCGTTGCCAAGGATCGTGGCTGAGGACCACTTCAGGGGTGTGGACCCGAATCTGTTCACAGATCTGGCCCCGCAGTTCCATTGAATATTCAAGTTCACCGTCGACGTACCCAAGCTGTACGGTCTCTCTAGCTCCGAGAACCTCCGCGGCGGCGCGTAGCTCGTCGCCTCGCGTCGCTACGAGCTCATCTTGATCTTGCTCGGTATCCCAGGCGCCCTTCGAACCGTCGGTCACAATTAGCATCACAACGCGGCATCCTGCTGCTGCCCATTTCGCAAGAGTTCCTCCGGCGCCGAACTCGATGTCGTCTGGGTGCGCACCGATCGCAAGCGCAGATGCGGGGGTCGGCAGGTCGACGGCGTCTGTTTGCGAGATTTGTGTTGGCGCCATGGCCAAGAGCCTATCTGATACAGCGATTGTCTGACGCATGGCCTAGCGGATGACGGTCTCGATCCATATGCCGTTGCGGTGGCGACGCACCGCCTCCAGGTCGATCGTGGAATCAAGGTCGATGGTGAGATTTGGTGATACGAGGACGGTAGCGAGCGGGATCTGGCGCCTATGAAGCGAGAACGAACCCAAACCATATTTGAAGTGGATGGCTTCCCGGGCGAAACCATGGACCCCGCCGAGAATGTTGGTGCCGCCGTCCCGTGAGGGCACGATAACTCCGTGCTCCGTTGCCGTGAATGCGTCTAGGCAGACGCGGGCATCGGCAGGCCGGATCAGCGGAAGATCTGCATGGACCGCAAGCCAGCGACAACCGGCCGCGGACGCGGCAGCGCAACCAGCAGCGATGGCACCGTTGAGACCGGGTCCGAACACGTCGGGCTGTTCGGGAATGACCACACACCCGAGATGAGTCGCCCAGACCTGCACATCGCGGTCGGCGGTGACGACGACGACGTGGGCGCCCGCAGATGTAAACGCGGCGATCGTTTTCGATGCTACCGCTTTCCCGAGGCGGCTCCGTTGGTCACTGTCGAGCACCGCGGCGAGACGTTGCTTCGCTACGCCGAAAGCTTTCACCGGCACGATCACCCACGCTTTGTTCACTGCAGGGAGAGATAGTGTTCGAAACTCAGCGACGTTTCGGTACCGTCACCGACGCCGTCTTGCCACTGTGCAAACTGGATGACGATCCCGTGTGTCGACGAAGGATGGAAGAACGTCTCGCGCCAGTCGGCGTGGTCTGTGTTGGTGCTGGCTACCACGAGACCAGCACCTACCGCAGATTCGGTGGCCGCCTCCAGGTCGAACACCTTGAACGTTATGTGGTGGAAACCCTCGCCGCGCCGTCGCAGAAACCGGTTGAGAAAGTTGTTCGCGTCGTTTGGGTTAATCGGCTCGATCATCTCGAGCTGGCCTCGCATCGGAAGATCCCATTTGGCATATTTGAACCCCGCGTCGCGCTCGATTCCTCCGCCCTTCCAGATGCCACCCATAACTTCCGCTATGAACCCCGAGTCCTCCACCGAGTGGACTCCCATCGCGATGTGGTCGAAACGCTCAATGTGGGCTTGCAGTGCGTTAGGGAACTCAATGTTGATCATAAGGTGATCCTACCGATAGTACGTCTTGATCGGACACCGGGCGACCGGCGCTTCCGAGTGGTGATGTCAAGTGTCATTCGCCTACTCTGCGGGTTGCTTTGGTGCCCGCTCCGATGGGCACGTTGAGATTAGGGAGTGAAGTGACAATGAAAACTACGACCAGATTGGTTGCGTTCATCGCTGTTCTTGCGGTCGTCGTGGCCGCATGTGGAAGCGACGGTGCATCTACGATCGCCGACGGCAAACTGACGATTTGTTCGGAAATACCGTACGAGCCGTTCGAAATGGACGACGGCAGCGGCGGTTACACCGGGTTCGATATCGAACTGGCTGAGGCCATCGCTGGCGAGATGGGTCTTGACCTTGCGGTGATCAACACCGGGTTTGATGGGATCCTTCTTGAGGTCGCATCGGGAGGATGTGACATGGTGGCCTCTGCAATGACGATCACGGCCGAAAGGGCTGAGAACGCTTCGTTCTCAGATTCGTACTTCAGTGCCGACCAGTCACTGCTCGTGCTGGCCGAGATGGGCACACCGAAACTTTCTGAGTTCGGCGGCAAGAAGATCGGCGTTCAGAGCAGCACCACCGGTGAGGCGTACGCCAAGGAGAACGCACCGGCTGACACGGAGATCGTCTCGTTCGAGTCTGGTGAGGACCTGTTCCTGGCCCTGACGTCAAACGCTGTCGACGCAATCCTCCAGGATCTGCCCGTCAACGGCTACCGGGCGCAAACGGATTCAGCCTTCTCGCTTGCGGACACATTCACGACTGATGAGCAGTACGGGTTCGCAATGGCGAAAGGCAGTGACCTCGTTGCCGAGGTAAACAAGGCACTCAAGACGTTGCGTGACAACGGCACGTACGGTGACCTACACGAGAAGTACTTCGGTACGCGAGGGTAAAACTACATACCAGTACCTGATGGGGGACCTTCGGGTCTCCCATCTCGTTCAGTTGAGGGAGTAGCAAGTGGCTAGCTGGGCATCGTTGTCGAGGCGGCGGCGGACAATTGTCTTGCGTCGCATTGCATACAGCGTATCGCTTGTCATCGTCGTAGTTGTCGGATTCGTGATCGACTGGGTCAGCCTGTCGGATTCGATGATCAGGCCGTCGATCATCGTGGATCAGTTCCCCAGAATTGTGACTGTTGCCGCACGGAACACGCTGATTTTTACGTTCTTTGGTTTCGTTGGCGGTCTGATGATCGGTCTGGTTGTCGCCCTTGGGAGGATTTCGCAGGCGAGACCGTTCCGGATAGCAAGCGGTGTGTTTGTCGACGTCATTCGTGGAATCCCTTTGCTTGTGTGGATATTGATCATCGGTTTTGGGATTCCGATCGCGACCGGGGTTCGTATTCCCGGCGCATACGGAGCGGGTTCGTTGGCTCTTGCGATTGTCGCAGGTGGCTACATGGCAGAAACGATCCGGTCAGGGATCGAGGCGGTCCCGCGCGGTCAGATGGAGGCTGCGCGTTCGGTCGGGATGACCTACACCCGCGCAATGTGGACGATAGTTCTGCCGCAGGCGTTTCGAATCATCATTCCTCCCCTCACGAACGAACTTGTCTTGTTGATCAAGGACACGTCGCTGGTATCCGTGCTCGGCGTGACCGCCGGCACCATCGAACTCACCAAGTTTGGCCGATCGGCATCCGCTACGGCGTTCAATGCGACTCCGCTGATAACGGCCGCGCTCGTGTACCTCGCCATCACTCTGCCGATGATTCGAGTTGTCGCGATCCTTGAGAAAAAGGCGGCGGCGTCACGATGAGCAAAGTTGTTGGTACCCCGGTCATTGAGGTGCAAAACCTCCACAAATACTTTGGTGACTTGGAGGTGCTCAAGGGGATCGATTTCGTGGTTCGCTCCGGTGAAGTCGTGTGCATCATCGGGCCCTCAGGATCGGGAAAATCGACTTTGCTTCGGTGTATCAACCGTCTTGAAGAGGCGACGTCGGGCAATATTCTCATTGAGGGCGAGGACATCACCGACATCGACGCCGATGTTGATGCGCTTCGAACCAAGATCGGGATGGTGTTCCAACGGTTCAACTTGTTTCCACACCTCACGGTTGTCGAGAACCTCACCGTTGCTCAGGTCAAGGTGTTAAAGCGATCAAAACAGGACGCCCTTGAGATCGCCAACGCCAACCTGGAGCGTGTTGGCCTCATGGAGAAGGCCAGCGATTTTCCGCGGACCCTGTCGGGAGGACAGCAGCAACGCGTCGCTATCGCAAGGGCGCTGTCGATGGAGCCAGAGATGATGTTGTTCGACGAAGTTACCAGCGCTCTCGATCCAGAACTCGTCGGCGAGGTGCTTACGGTCATGCGAACCCTTGCGGAGGAGGGGATGACGATGATGGTCGTGACCCATGAGATGGATTTTGCTCGTGGCGTTGCAGATCGGGTCGTGTTCATGGACGCTGGCGTCGTGTGTGAGGAGGGTCCGCCTGGCGATATCCTCGTGAGTCCACAGACCGAGCGTCTCCAGCAGTTCTTGCGAGTGATCAGTTAGCGCTACATGTTGCGTCGGTACTGACCGCCGACGTTGTACAGCGCAGCGGAAATCTGTCCGAGTGAGCACACTTTTGTGGTCTCAAGCAACGACTCAAACACGTTGCTGCCGTGCAGCGCCGTCTCTTGAAGCTCAGCTAGTGCAGTGACGGAACTCGCTGCGTTGTGTGCGTGATAGTCGGCAAGCTGACTAATAAGTCGGTCCTTGTCCTCATCGGTCGACCGAATGATTTCTCCCGGCACCACAAACGGGCTGCCCGAATCTGATAGAAAGGTGTTGACTCCGATGATGGGGAACTCGCCCGACTCTTTGAGTTGCTCGTAGTACATCGATTCTTCTTGAATCTTGGTGCGCTGATATTGGCTTTCCATCGCACCCAAAACGCCACCGCGTGCGGTCAAGTTATCAAACTCAGCCAGCACCGCTTCCTCGACGAGGTCTGTAAGGTCGTCGATGATGAACGAGCCTTGGAGCGGGTTTTCGTTCATGGTCAAACCCAGCTCGCGGTTCACGATGAGTTGAATCGCAAGCGCTCGGCGCACGGATTCGACGGTCGGAGTCGTAATGGCCTCGTTGTAGGCGTTGGTGTGTAGCGAGTTGCAGTTGTCGTAGATCGCGTACAGGGCCTGGAGCGTGGTGCGGATGTCGTTGAAGTCAATGTCCTGCGCATGCAAGGATCGCCCCGACGTCTGGATGTGGTATTTAAGTTTCTGTGACCGCTCGTTGCCGCCGTACTTCAGCTTGATCGCCTTGGCCCAAATGCGACGGGCAACACGTCCAATCACGGCATACTCGGGGTCGACGCCGTTTGAGAAGAAGAAGCTGAGATTCGGTGCGAAGTCGTCGATGTCGAGTCCGCGCGACAGGTAGTACTCGACAAACGTAAACCCGTTCGCCAGCGTGAAGGCAAGTTGTGAGATGGGGTTCGCACCCGCTTCGGCCATGTGATAACCAGAGATCGAAACCGAGTAGAAATTTCGGATGTTGTTGGCAATGAAGTACTCCTGCACATCACCCATCATCCGCAGCGCAAACTCTGTCGAGAATATGCACGTGTTCTGCGCCTGATCCTCTTTGAGTATGTCGGCTTGCACCGTCCCGCGCACAGCAGCCAACGTATCTGACTTGATCTGTTCGTACACTTCCGCAGGCAGCACCAAGTCTCCGGTCACGCCGAGAAGAAGAAGCCCCAGCCCGTCGCTTCCTTCCGGGAGGTCTCCCGAGTACGTTGGTGCGACTGTGCTGTGTAGATCGGCGATCTTGCGCCGCGTTTCATCCACCAGGTCGTGCTGGGTGATGTAGCGCTCGCATTGCTGGTCGATCGCGGCATTGAGGTAGAACCCAAGAAGTATCGGCGCCGGACCATTGATCGTCATCGACACCGATGTTGATGGGTCGACGAGGTCGAAACCGCTGTAGAGCCGCTTCATGTCATCGAGGGTGGCGATCGACACACCAGAGTTGCCAACCTTGCCGTACACATCAGGGCGGGATTCGGGGTTCTGTCCGTACAGTGTCACAGAGTCGAATGCTGTGGAGAGCCGCTTTGCCGGCACACCGAGTGACAAATAGTGGAAGCGGCGGTTGGTCTGCTCGGCGCTTCCTTCGCCGGCAAACATGCGTGTCGGATCTTCATCCTGCCGCTTGAATGGGAACACCCCGGCCGCAAACGGGAATGCACCGGGGACGTTCTCATGGAGCAGCCACCGTAAACGGTCGCCGTGGCTCGAGAACCGAGGCAGAGACACTTTGGGGATCCTGGTATGTGCGAGAGATTCTCCCGCGAGAGTCGCGGATATCTTGCGATCTCGCACGAGGTAGGTCAGCTCGGTGCCGGTGTAGGACCGCACAAGGTCCTCCCAACCCTCGAGCATGGCGGCGTTTTTTGGATCGAGTTCGGCGGTGAGCGCTGCTTGGACGGTGTCAAGCGCACTCTGGGCCGCCTCGTCTGAGACTTCGGTTAGCGCGACCTCAAGGCCCTGAATGCGGTCGGCTAACGTCGCCTGCTCGTCGACCCTTAGGCCGTACCCTCGGATTACCTCAGTGATTTCTGAGAGATAGCGGACGCGCTCCGCAGGTACCACGGCGGCCCCCTGTGGAGGGGCTTCCACGAGCGGGCTCTCGATGTCGAACGAAGCGTTGGCCGCCCGACCGACAAGCTGCATCAGTTTCTCGAAAACCGTGTTCACCCCGGCGTCATTGAACTGGCTCGCAACCGTTGCATACACCGGGATCTCGTCGTCGGATTGTTCGAACATCACGCGACTGCGCCGGTACTGCTTGCGAACATCTCTCACGGCGTCGAGTGCCCCGCGTTTGTCCGCCTTGTTGATGACGATGACGTCGGCGAAGTCGATCATGTCGATCTTCTCAAGCTGGCTGGCGGCACCATATTCGGGTGTCATCACATACAGAGTGACGTCTGCGTGATCAACGATTTCGGTGTCCGACTGACCGATCCCTGAGGTTTCGAGGATCACCAGATCGTATCCGGCCGCTTTGACAATGTTGATTGCGTCGTGGACGTGACGCGGCAGCGCAAGATTTGCCTGCCGTGTGGCGAGGGACCGCATGTAGCAGCGCTCATCACTGATGGCGTTCATACGAATGCGGTCCCCGAGCAAAGCCCCCCCGGTACGCCGTTTCGAGGGGTCGACACACAGCACCGCGACTGTTTTCTTGACATACGCAGATAGGAATCGACGGACGATTTCGTCGACCAGCGACGACTTGCCGGCGCCCCCTGTGCCGGTGATGCCAAGGACCGGTACTCCTGACTGCTCAGCCAGGCTCTCTATCACGGTGGACATGCCGACGAAATTGCTCGGAAGATTCTCCGCAATACTTATGACACGAGCGGTGATCGTCGGATTCGCCGTCGACAGGGGAGTGTCAGCAACGGAGTCGACCGATGGGCGTGCGACCTTGCGTGCCGCGGCGATCATGTCATCAACCATTCCCTGGAGACCGAGGCGCCGTCCGTCGTCGGGCGAATACAACGTTGCAATGCCGTCGTTTGCGAGAGCCTTGACTTCGTCGGGCAGGATCGTGCCACCACCACCGCCGAACACCTGTATGTGGTTGCCGCCTCCGTCGTTGAGCAATTCGCGAACGTACCTGAAGAACTCGTCGTGGCCACCCTGGTAGGACGTGATCGCGATGGCATGTGCGTCTTCCTGGAGGGCGGTCTGAACGATGTCGCGGGCCGTACGGTTGTGACCGAGATGGATAACCTCGACACCGGATGCCTGGAGAATGCGCCGAAACATGTTGATCGAGGCGTCGTGCCCGTCAAACAGGGAGGTCGCGGTTACAAAGCGAAGCGGTGATCCTTTGGACTCTGGTTGTTTGACCTCGGTGGACTGTGTCTGAGTCACGCTGCCCTCCCGGTCGTCAACAGGCGGATTCCCTGGCTTGCAATGGTTGCGGCCGTCGCACGCGCCGAGACACCCACCGACGGGTCATACCACTGGTACACCCAATTCATCAGTGACAGAATCGCAACCGCTGTGTCGCGGGGGTCGACTGTGCCATCCGCCTCACCACTTATCTGAGCATCGATGACTAACTTGCGGACAAATCGATCGTATGTGAGGCGATCTCGCCAGATGCGGTCAGCATTGGGTGCGTCGAGCGATCGGAACTCTTGAAAGTAGACGCGGATGCCGTTGAGATGGTCGATGTTGTACATCACATGGTCGGAAATGAACCATGACAACGTCTCCAAAGGAGAGCCGGTTTGTTTGCAGGCTTCGGAAAGCCGGTCCAGCGCCGAGTCGTGGACGGACTGGATGACGGCCTCGAGCAACGCCTGTTTCCCCGAAATATGGTGGTACAAACTGCCCTTGAGCATGCCTACATCGTTCGCAATATCTTGCACCGATGTCGCACCGTAACCCTTTGTTGCAAACAGTCGGGCTGCAACCGTCACGATTTCTGTATAGCGGGGAGTTGTTGTCGCCATGTGCTGATTGTACCAAACGTTTGGTAGGTTGGGAAGGGCGTAGCTAGCTGCAATTGGGGCTTGTCGATGAATGGGGTAGATTCGTTGGCATGGAGCGCAAGACAAAAATTATCGCAACACTCGGACCAGCAGTTGCAAGTTTCGAGGGGATCTGCGGTCTCATCGAAGCCGGCATGAACGTCGCCCGGCTCAACTTCTCGCACGGCACTCACGAATCACATGCACAGATGATCGAGTGGGTGCACGGCGCCGCGGACAAACTTGAACGGCCGATCGCGATTCTCCAAGATATTCAGGGTCCTCGGATCCGCGTTGGGTCCTTTGCTGGTGGAGAGATTGAGTTGTCAGACGGTGACATCATCCATCTCGAGCCGGGGACGGACTCCATGGATGGCTCGACGATCTTTGTTGAGAACCTCCAGCACGTCACCCTCTCAGCCGGGTCACCAATTCTATTGGCGGACGGTCTCATCGGCCTCGAGGTCACCGGTGTCGATGGCACTCGGGTGACCGCTCGCGTTGTCGAGGGGGGCACGGTCAAGGACCACAAGGGGGTTGCATTCCCTGGCTCGGCAATGACGCTTCCTGCCGTCACCGGGAAAGACGAGGCCGATCTTGCTTTCGGCCAAGAGCAGGAAGTCGACTATGTGGCGGTGTCGTTTGTGTCCTCGGGCAGCGACATTCGCGACGTCCGTCGCATCATTGGGTCCGACACGCCGATAATCGCAAAGATCGAAAGCACGATCGGTTACAAGAATCTCGACGACATACTCGATGAGGCATACGGCGCGATGGTCGCTCGTGGCGACCTAGGTGTGGAGCTTTCGTTCGAATCGGTGCCTCGCGCTCAGAAGGACATTCTTACGAGAGCCAATGCTCGCGCTCGCCTGACGATCACCGCGACCGAAATGCTTGAGTCGATGACCCACTCATCCCGGCCAACTCGCGCCGAAGTCACGGACGTGTTTGGTGCGGTGCTCGACGGTTCGGATGCCGTCATGCTTTCGGGGGAAACTGCCGTTGGCAAATACCCACAGCGCACGGTTGCCGCCATGGACCGGATCTGCCGTGAAGCTGAGCAGAGTTCACGTTATGGCCAGACGGTCCCGGTCGAGTTCACCTCTGACGATGCGCGGTTCGCAGTTGCGACGTCGCAAGCATGTGTCGAGGCAGCCGACTCGCTCGGCCTTCGGGCAATCGTGGCGTTTACCGAATCGGGCAGCACGGCTCGTCTGATCTCGAAGTATCGACCAAAGGCCGACATCTATGCATACACACCAACGACACGGACATATCGACGAATGGCGTTGTACTCAGGGGTGCGTCCGGGTGTGTTCAGACGGGTGGATTCGACCGACGAGATGATTCTGTACGCAGAGCACCAGCTACTCGAGGAGGGCATCGTGAAAAAGGGCGATGGTGTTGTGATGGCGGCCGGCATCCCTCCAAACCAGGCGGCGTCGACGAACCTCATGAAACTGCACTCGATAGGCTCCACGATCGTCGGCGTTCCCACGGGCGATTAGGATTGTGAACCTACCGGCACGAGAGGATTCTCCGCAATGGGTCAGAAAATTCAGATCGCCAGCGTCCGTGTCGTAGGCGACATCGCCTCTTACACCACCGACCGCAACGTCTCTTCTCAGGACGGAGAGACCTTTGCCGGTCTGGCCGACGCGGAGAGTGCCGGCACGATTCCTGCTCGGTTGGCAGTGCGGCTTTTCGAAGCGGTCGATGGCATTGTTCACATTTTCGCGGGTTCTAACCACATCGTCATTCGTCGCTCGGGCGGCTGGGATGAGGCAGCCGAGTCCTCGGCTTCCGCCGTGATTGAGTCGTTCTACAGTCACTACGCCGCAGCATCGCAGGCGTAGCGTCGCCAGCCATCCGCGGCTCTCGCAAATATCCCACACTGGTCTCCGCAACTCCGGGGAGGGCCGCTGCATATCTGGCTGGATACGCCTCGCGGGATCGACGCGGACTCACTGCGAGACGCGGTGCTTCGACAGGGTGTAGCGATCGTGGCGGGCAGACAATGGCACCCGAGTGACGCCCCCAGCTCGTTCATCCGGTTGAGCTACGCTGCCGTTACCACACCTCTTGTCGAGGAGGGTGCGTACCCACTCGCACGAGCGATAGGGCCGGAGATTTGTCCTTGTCGTTCGGTGTTGGTCTATGTTTCGGGCGGGGTGTATTCGCCTAGGCGGACGGTGATTGTGGCCCCACCATCGAGGTAGCTGCCGCCAGCGGCGCTCTGGGTCTGCACGATGCCATTCTGTTCGGCGCTTGTAACCACGATCGGGTCACCGACCGCAACTCCAAAGCCGGCCGCCGCAAACGTGGCCTGAGCGTTGGCGAATTCCATGCCGACAACCGACGGCACCAGCAGTGGACAATCCTCTTCGCTGTCTGGCATGTTGCACGGATGTACCTCGATAATTTTCGTCCGGGGACGGTACGTCGCGGTGTCTTTTTCTTCAGTGACCGTACCGTCGGGAGCCGTGATAATGCGTGTGATCGTCACCGACCATCCGCCGAGGCCATTGCGCTTGATATGTTCTTCGCCGGGGGCGAGCGAGGCGTCGGGCTCGTACTCGGTTTTCGGTTCAGTGAATGCGAATCGCCCCGACCTCTCGGCCTCGCATGTGACGCCGCCGGTGTTGCCATAGAACTGCACGGTGATCGAGGTCGACGTGTACTGGGTCTTGATGATGAGGGCCGTCTCGGTGTTGTTACGCAGAATGAGATTCGGCGCCGGCCAAGAAATCGTCGCTTCACGGCCCTCGGGATAGCGCGAGAAATAGATCGAATGCGGAACATGTCTGATGTCCTCGTAACAACCGAAAAAGATCGCGTTGTAGAACGTAGTTGCGAACTGGCTGACGCCGCCGCCAATAACCTGTACTAGTTCACCACCCAAGATCATGCCGTCCGACAAGTAGCCCTTTTCAACAGTTCGTTCGCCGACTGCTACGTTGAGCGAATACTCTTCTCCGGGAAGGACGATGTTTCCGTCGACCGCCTCGGCGAAAAGCTGAATGTTGATAACGCGATTCTGCCCTGCCGGATGGTTGGTGGTGAACTCGCTCACCAGACCGACTTCGTCCATGGCTTCGGCATCTGCCGTTGTGAACGAAGCCGCCTCCCCTTCGGCAAATGGGAACTCGCCGATCCGCACGCCGGAAGACGCGGTGGCGAAAATGGCTTCAGCAACGAGGTCGATGTCGAGCGACGTCGATGGACGCGACGGGACGAGTACGACCGGGAATCCCTCGCCTTCGCCGACCTCGGCCTCCTCGTCGATGGTCCACTCAGCATCGCGAGCCTCCGAGCGCGCAGTCTCACGCAGTGGTTCGATGACGTTGACGAGTTTGTCTCTGTCAAATCCGAGGACGATCCGCGGAGTTCCCAAAGTCACCACGTTCGATACGAATGCGTTGATGAGTTGCTGCGAGGTGATGACAAGCTCGATTTCGGGCTGCTCGGAACGGAGGGTGATTGGCCCGCCGATGAGCAAGTTCGCTTCGCTCACGGCCTTGTCAATATCGTTTCTGGTTAGTGAAGGCTGCACCTCAATTGTTGGAAGCCATGCGGTGTTTGTGCTTGGGTTCGTGAGGACGTTGGTGAGAATCGCTAATGCGGGGACACGGTCGATTCCCTCACCCGACACCGGGTACTCCGCCTTGGCGAATCCGCCAGCCATCACTACCGCCCCCTCGTATGCCGGGATGGAGATGGCGTCTTGCTGCCATTGGTCGATCTGTTGATCCAGAAGTACAGGATCGATGGTCACCGCAACGTCAATCGTCCGAGTGTCGCCAAACGACGAAAACCAACCCAGTACTTGACCAATCAGACCGGACTCACGTCGTTGTAACAGTGCCTCTTCAACTACTTCATCAGTGTTGAGGACGAGGTCGACCGACTTTGGGTCAAGCTGGAACGTAGTGTCCTTGACGGTAATCAAGGCCGGCTCGTCGCGTAGAGCAGCCTCGTACTCAAGAACAGCAACTGTTGCATCCTCTGGACCGAATCCGCCTACCTCGATTCCCGCAATTGTGACATTGCGAGCGATTTCCCCGTTGCGCGACGATATGTCGGCCACGATCACCAGTAAGGGGAACAGCACAACTACGACGAGTAGGTATTTCAGGTTGTTTCGTAATTTCGCGATTACGCGTGCAGCCCCTGCCGGTGTCGGTGGAAATCGGCGCTCACTCACCATGTGTATGCCGACACCACAGTCTAAATGGTTTCTGAAATTGCACAATATCGCATGTGTGTCGTGCGATACGATGGGGCATGGATCTGCCGATTACCGTTGCGGGCGAGGACCTCGCCGTCTCCGCCACAACCTATGTTGCGTTTAGGCAGTGCCCGGCATCTGCGGTTGCCCGCCTTTCGGGAATCTACGGACCCGAAACCAAGGCCTCGTTCAAGGGCAGCCTTGCGCACAGGATTTTCGCACGCCATCTCGAGCGCGGTCCTATCGATTCGACCGACGTTGACCATGCGTGTCGAGAGGAGATCGGGAAAGCCTTGAACCACAAGATGGCGTCACTTGGATTGAAGCCGTCGGAGCTGGGCCTTGTCCTACAGGAGGTGGGTGCTCTCTACGAGACGTTTCGGCAAATGCCCGTCGATGGATTCCGTGCTTGTGAGGTGTACATCGATGCCGATGCCGGATCGGGCGTCACCCTGCGGGGTCGCATCGACGCGATTTTTGATACTAATGATGGCGGTGTGCGTCTCGTTGATTGGAAGACTGGTCAGCTTGGTGATGTCGACGACCAGTTGGCCTTCTACGCCTTGACGTGGTTTGCGGATACGGGTGCCCTGCCCGCTACGATCGAGGCTCTTTCGGTGCAGACCGGAGAGCGCACCGAGCGCGTCCCCACCGAGGACTCGTTGCACATGACTGCGGTTGAGGTTGGGAGTCTCGTGGACACGGTGCGACGTCTACTCGTCAGCGGTGACGAAGGCGAACGCCGGGGCGGACAGTGGTGTCGCTGGTGTCCTCTCCTTGAGGATTGTTCGGAAGGTCAAACCGCGACGGCCGTCTACCGCCACGGATAAGCACCTTGACGTCCGGGACACGGCGCGATGTCTGGCATACTGCGTCGCTATGGCAACCTTGATGGCGATCCACGCCCACCCCGATGACGAGAGTTCCAAGGGCGCCGCGACCGTTGCTCGGTACGCTGACGCAGGGGTTCGATGTCTGCTTATTACGGCCACGGGAGGTGAGGCCGGCGACATCCTCAACCCCGCAATGGACAACGATGAAGTCCGCGACAATCTCGCTGAAATTCGTCGTAAAGAACTTGAGGAGGCAGCTCGTATCATCGGATACGACGATGTGTTCATGCTCGGTTATCGCGACTCGGGCATGGTCGATTCCCCGGACAACGCCAACCCTGCAGCTTTCGTGAACGCTGACTACGACGAAGTTCTCGAGAAGGTCGTCACGTTGGTGCGCACGCATCGTCCAGATGTATTCCTTGGGTACGACGCGCACGAGTTCTACCCGCATCCTGACCACTTGCGAATACACGCCATCACGACCGACATCATGGCGGCTGCTGCGGACGCGAAATGGTTTCCGGATGCGGGCGAGCCGTGGAAGATCCGGCGGCTGGTGGCGTCCCTGTTTTCGCGGCGAGGCATGTTGGCCATCCACGAGGTACTCCTCGAACGTGATGGAGAATCCCCCTTTACCGAGTGGATCGACAGAATTCGAGGAGAAGATGTGCCCGACGTCAGGACGCTTGCTGTCGAAGTAAGCGCCACCATGCAACGCGCACGGGATGCTCTGCGGGCGCACGCCACCCAGGTCGATCCGGACGGATTTTGGTTTCAGGTGCCGATCAAGCTTGCAAAAGAGGTGTACCCGTACGAGGACTTTCAGATTCTCCTTTCTAACCCTCCGATGACAGACGGGGTAGGCGACCTCTTCGCTGGGCTCACCGGCGGGACTTCCGGGTAGTCTTTGCAGCTTCGCCCCTTGGTAAGCCGTATTGCTGCGCGGCAACAAGAGCGATCGTCCGCATGCTGACACGGACTGCATTGGGCTAGTTGGTCGGTAGCGATTGCGCCCTCGGTGGCGAGTTGTTGGAATCATTCGGCGATGCAGTCGGGATGTGGTGTAATTCGGTCCTATGGAGATCGAATCGGGGGCCAACAACAGCATCAAAGCGGAGCTCGGTTTCCTCGCTGCACCGCTTGAAGGTGTCGGCATCCACCCGGATGTCGAACGGAGGCGCAGGTCCGCGGTCGGTGAATACATGATGCGCCGCCATGCGGCCCACCGCCAAGTCCCTCTCGTGGTTGTTGTCGGACTCACCGGAACAGGTGTCTCGACGGTCGTCAACGCGTTGTGCGGCGCGGATGTCGCCACCACAGGAGTGCTCAGGCCGACCACGACCAGTCCGCTCATCGTTGTGACGGCAGACAATCTCGATGCTCCGGTCACAGGACTCGCTGTTGCGATGGACGGTGCGCCACGGGTCGTCGAGATGGCTTCCGTTCCGTTCACCATCATCGACGCACCGGCGTGGGAGATGGGTGTCGGCGGCGAGGTCTCCGCTCGGCTTCTGCCCCTTGCTGATGTCGTTGTGTGTGTCACGACACCTGAGCGGTACGCAGATGCCGGAGTGTGGCGGCTCATCGAGGCCGCCAGAGACGCTGGGGTGGCAGTCGTCGTAGTGATGAACATGCCGACCGACGGTCCGCTCGACGACCTGAAGGGTCGCATGGCCCTGAGGTACGGTGCGCTTGCACCACCGGTCGTTGCTGGAATCGCATCTGATGATCTCGTGGCTGCGATTACGGTGGCCGCTTCTTCGCACCGCGTTCACAGCATCGATGGTGCGCGGTCGAGGTTGCGGGAAGTGCTCAAGACAATGGAGCCGATCATTGAGGAGTCCGCGGCCCTTCTTGAGACCGCCAGGGTCATCTACGCCGACCATTCACGGGCTTTGGCGGATCGGCTAAAGGCCGGCGAATTTGTCCCTGCAGCTGAGTCGCAGACGCTGACTGATGCGTCGTTCTCGCTCGCATCAGTCATCACTAGCCGCATCGGCGCCGCTGCCGAGCAGACGGCGACGGCGTGGGCCGCGACGAAGTTGGGAGAAGCCGCGCTCGTGTCCGAAACTGTTGGATTGTGGCGCCATGGACCCGCCGTTTCCGCGTTGTCGCAGCGGCATGTGGCTGAGACCATCGGCGACATACGGATGGTTGTCCGTGACATGACGAAGTGGCGTCGGCCCTCTGAGCGAAAGCTGTCGCTGGCGTCAGACTATCTGTGGAGGGCTGCTCTGGGACGCGACGTTGCCAACTGGACAATGAAGCGCGGTTTCGGAAAGCGCCGCGCCAGAGCCGTGGATAGGGTCCGGAGTTTGTTCTCCGAGGCGGTAACGCAAGTCTTTAGTGCGGACCGGCAGCGTTTTATCGACCGCTTGCATCACATTCCGACGGCCGCCCGGCTTTGGTCACTGCACGAATCATTCGAGGACCGTCCAGACGTGGTTCGGGACCGTGGCGAATCTGAGTCTTCGATCAGCATCGATCTGGCAGACGGTTCCGACATCTTGGTCGACGAACACGGGACCACTCCGGATTCCGTGCATGCGAAGGGTGCTGATGCGTGACGTTGATCAACTAATCGATGCCCTTGATAGGGTGGTCGTTACGGCCCCCGGATTCGTCGACGAAGGTCTCGCCATTGCGGCGGATTCGGCTGCTTTGCAACTCCGGCGCCGGACCGGCTACCTAGGTGAAACCCTTGTCCTTGCGATTGTCGGTGGTACTGGGGCGGGAAAGTCGAGCCTGCTAAATGCGATTGCTGGGGAGCCAATCGCCTCGGTGAGCGACATTCGCCCGCACACCCACGAGCCGCTCGCATGGATACCCGAATCCGCGGGTGGTGGACTCACCGCACTCCTCGACGATCTCGAGGTGCATGTCCGTAGACCACAGAACCTATTTGATTCTCTGTGCATCATTGATCTTCCAGACTTTGACTCGTACGCCGAGGCGCACCGTGAGGTGGTCGAGCGGTTGCTGCCGCTGGTGGACGTCGTTGCGTGGCTGGTCGACCCGGTCAAGTACGCGGATCCGTCCCTGCATAGTGACTTCCTCAAACCGGTCCATCAACACGGCGCACAGTTTGTGTTTGTCATGAACAAGATGGATCTGCTTTCCCCCGAGAGCCGCGTGGCGGTCGTTGACGACTTTGTCCGTCTGCTCGGTGAAGATGGCTTCGAGGAGACGTCCGTCATAGCTATTGCGGCCTCGCCGACCGAGGGAGAGCCGTTCGGTATCGATGAGTTGACGGCTCACCTTCGTCTCCGGCTGACTGACAAGCGTCTCGCTCTGAACAAACTCGTGCACGAGGTGCGGGATCTCGTTCGCCGAATCGGGATCGATGCAAGTGTGTGGAACGGGTTTGGTGAGTCTTTCGATGAGCGGTGGCGGGTTACCCGAGACAAGGTAGCGACCGGGCTTGCCGAACCCGTCGGCTCGCCGGAGCGGGAGGATGCGGCTTGTCGGTTGTCGGACTTTGTTGCGGCGTTAGCGCAGTCTGCAGGCGACCACGCAGCCGAGGTACGAAAGGCGGTGCCGCACACGGTCATCGATCAAGCGGTCAAAGATGTTGCTGCCAACGCCATGACCACAAGTCTGACCGCGCGGAGAGACCATCTCGACGCGAAGATCGGAAGCCCGCTCCGCGATTGGGCGCATCGTCGGGCTGTGTTCGGCGCTACTGTCGCATTCGCGGGCGTGAGTGCATATGCAGTGGAGGACAGATTGTGGCGTTGACGAACCTGGAGATTTTCGGATATGAGATCTCCGATTCACTATCGGATCAGATCGGCCCGGCGGTTGCAACACTGTCTTGGGTAGTGGTGTCTTTTGTTGCATGGAAGGTTATAAAACGGATTGGCGACTCCAGCGTGACGCGGCTGACTACGCGTGCCGAGAAGCTGACGGCGATCGAGGCTGAGGACCGTAAGCAGCGTGTCGAAACGCTCTGGTCGGCGGTGAGGGCTGTCATGTTGTCCGTTGTCGTCATCATTGTCTTTTTGGGGATACTCAACGTATGGGGTGTCAACACGGCGCCGTTCCTGGCCATCGGATCGATTATGGGGTTGGCTGTCGGTTTCGGCGCCCAAGACTTTGTCAAAGACGTGATCGCTGGGTTCCTGATCCTCGCCGAAGATCAGTACTCGCTCGGCGATGTCGTCAAAATCGCCGACGTCAGCGGCACGGTGAAGGAGATCACGCTTCGTTCGACCATCTTGCGAGACCTCGACGGGAGGGTTCACTACGTGCCAAACGGATCGATATCGGTGGCCACGAACTACACCCAGGAGTACAGCCAGGTGGTTATCGACGTTGGGTTTGGGTACGGCGAAGACGTCGACAAGATCATTCCCGTCATTCAAGACGAACTCGATCGGTTCGCGGCTGACGAAAAGTGGGCGTCGGCGTTTATCGATCCGCCCGAGATCCTCGGCGTCCAAGAACTCGGCGACTCCTCAGTGTCCGTCCGGTGTCTCTTGCGGGTCGCACCAGAGTTCCGCTGGTCGTCGCGGAGGGAGTTCCTGCGTCGCATCAAGATGCGCTTCGATGCCGACGACATCGAAATTCCGTTCCCGTACGTGACGATTGCGCGACCTCCAACCAAGAGCAACGACTAGACCGGGGCACGCACGGATTTGGCTAGTTCGACGCGGTTGCGCGGTATCGAGGTCGTTGTTTTCGACCTGGGCGGTGTCCTGGTACGGCTCGGCTCCTACACCGATGTGGTTGGTGAGGACTCGATGTCGGCTGATGAGTTTTGGTCCATGTGGCTGTCGAGTCCTGCCGTTCGCCGTCTTGACGGCGGCGTATCGAGTGTCAACGAATTCGGCGAGGAGATCGTGAAGGAACTTGGCTTGCCGTTTGCCCCTCAAGAACTGATACAAAGGTTCCTTGAATGGCCTAAGGGGCTGTTTGATGGGGCGTACGAAGTGGTTCAGCGCGTGCGAGAGTCTCGCACGGTGGCGGTTCTCAGCAACATCAACGTCTTGCACTGGACTTCACAGCGCGATCACGAGACGATCTCGCGGATGTTTGATGTGCAGTTTCTCTCTTACGAAATCGGACTGGTCAAACCCGACTTGACCGTGTTCCACCATGTCATCAACGAACTCGGTGTCGAGCCGGATGCGATCTTCTTCCTCGACGACAATCAGGCCAACGTCAGCGCAGCTAGGGGAGTTGGGATCGATGCGGTCCTCGTGAACAGCGTTGACCAGATGCGGCGCGCCCTGGTCGACCGCGGCGTGCTGCACCTCTAACCCCATGTTCAAGAGGGGGTCAGGGCGACGTGCTCTTTGGGGTCGAGGTTTCGCGGCGGACCTGGAATCTTTCGTAGACGTAGCTAAGGCTTGCGCCTTTGTAGGTGGCGGTGACTTCCCAGCACCCGTTGATACGAGCGTCGATGCCCGCAATCATCAACTGACCGCCTTCGGGTGTGCCCGCGTTGGTGCCCGGCTGGTTTGACACGATGGTCTCGCCGTCTAGGACATCGATACGGCGCCACGTCACGGCGATCTCGGGGCTTGGTTCCGTGGGCCAGCCTGCAAACCTGACGCTCCACCATAGGCTCTTCCGTGGCTGGTATTCGAATCCTTGGCGGGGCAGAATTGTCCACAGATCGGCGGTTCCGTACCACAGGTCGAATTCCCAGAGGGGGTCTGCGTAATACGGTTCGGGCGCCGAGAACCCGGGGTCTGGGGGTGCGGTCGATATGCAAATCCCTTGGGTTCGGTCACCTTCGGGAGCACCAGCGGCGAGCGATGACACGATATTCCAGGTTTGCTCCCATTGGCCTGGTGACACCGCATCACCAGCCACAAGCACGACGTCAACAACATTGTCGTTGAGGACCCACAGCGCGCGTTTTGTCGTGAGTCCATCGGGCTTCGAGCAACCTTCCGAATCCAAGCGTGCGCGCTCGAAATCGTTGATCGGTGTCGATGAACGGGGCCGTGGGGAGAGCGGTGCCTCAATCGTATCGTTTGCGGTTGCTGTGTCTCGCGACAAACCGATGTAGGGACCCACGACTGTGATCGAGATCAGGGTGTCGGTGGCGCCGACCCGGAGCATATCGTCGCCGACTACCGCGAGGCATTGTGATGTCTCTGCTGTCAGTGGAAATGTGGCGATCTGCACCATTGCACTGTCGGGTCCCAGCCCCGCGGTGTCCCGCCGAAACCAATCCGATGGGTACGCAATGGACCATCGAGGCGGTTCCTGTTTGCTCTGCTGAGCACTTGACGCAGTCGCAACAGTGACCGGCGACGTGAGGTCCTGCGGGTCGCCGCTATTGAGACTCGTGGCAACGGCGATGAACACGAAGATGCTGACGACCGCCGCACCGACTAGCAGCGATCGTCGGTGTCTTCGTTTCGGACGGTCGCCTCCGAGCGTAGGTGGTTGAAGATTCGAGGCCCCGGACACAAGAGTCCGTACCGCGTGGTCTCGGGCTTCATCGAAACCGGGAACGGGCGAGGTTGATCGCGACTCGTCGCACCCAAGCGTTCGGTGAGTCCATTTGCTCCACGCTGTTCCAGTCGCGATGGGCGCGGACGAAGGCCTCCTGGGCGAGGTCCTCAGCGGCCCAGCGGTTACCACTCAGCGCCCAGGTCAACGCAACCACCGATGAGTAGGTGTCCCGATAGAACACCGCAAACGTGCTGGGCACCTGTACCGGGAGTGGCCGCACGGAGTCGTCCATCGATCCTCACTATCGGTAAGCGTATTCACACCCTACAGACGCACAGGCAACGTGGTCCGCTTAGACAGACTGGTCCGTTCGGACGGAAGTGGGAGATGTTGCGGCTCCGTCGAGAGGCCACTGATCCTGCGAGGACGGAGGTCCAGGACTAAGGCACAAGCCCGAGTCACCGAGGCACGAGCATCGAGAGGGCGTCGTGGTCCGTGGAGATAACGACTCGTGAAGCTGCCCCCAGCAGCTCGCCGTCGGCCTGCACCCGGGTTACTGGATCTGCCTCGACGACGAGGTGCTCGGCGTTGTCGAGGATCGTTATTCCGTCAATGCCGTCGAGCGGTTTGTGGATTGCCGCTCTTCCAAGAAGATCGGCGCCGGTGAGCGGGGACAGCCGTTCAATAACCAGCGCAGTCGTGCCCACGAACGGTCCGGGTCCGAATTTGAGAGGCGCGGTCCCGAAGTACGTGTAGAGATGGTGAAGCTGCACGAGGACCGTCACTGCGTCAAGCGTTGTGTCTCCGCTCGTTACCCGCAGGTTTGGAGACTTCGAGCGGTAGGGTCCAATAAGTTTTGCAGCGGCTGTCTTCGCGTAGTGCATCGACCCGAAAAAGAGTTTGGCGCTCGGGCGCTGTTCTGCGACTTCGACGACGTCAGCATCAAATCCCACGCCGACGTTGAACGTTGCCAGCGATGTCCGCTCCTTGCCGTCAACGGTTGCGACAATACGAGCGATGGGACGTCCTGCGGGAATGGCGCTGGCGAGGGCCCGTGCGGCTTTTCTCGGTTTCTTGGAAACACCGAGGATTCGGGCGAGCACATTTGTTGTCCCCACCGGGATTATACCGAGTGCGGTCCCGGTGTCCACGATGCCGTTGGCGACTCGGTTAACCACACCGTCACCGCCCATGGCAACCACTGCAAATACTTCCTGGTGCGCCGCGTCAATAGCGGCTTCGGTGGCGTCCTCCGCCGACTCCGGCCAAACCCGGGTCACGTCGAAGGATTCTCCGAGGATTGTCACGACGTCGCGGAAGGCAGAACCGGTGAATCCCGAGGACGCTGGGTTGGCGATGAGGACGACTTGGCGCATGAGGCGAAGGGTAGAAGCGTGGCTGTGTTGTTGTCAGGTTAAGCCGGCGATTCGGTACTCGCTGGAGAAGTAAACCCATCGTCGACCCCATTGAGCACGATGCGTGCCGCAATGATGAACAGCGTCAGACTTCCAAGCGCGGCCGCCCTTGGCCACCCGAATCCGTCTACTTGGATCGCCCACACCAATGGGCCAAGAAGTGTCGCAAACCGACCCACCATGGCGTACAATCCATAGAACTCGCCGAGGTGTTGCGGCGGCGCAATGGCCGTCATATACACGCGGTCGGATGACCAGGTGAGTCCCAATGCAATCCCTGCGCCGATTCCGATCAGTGGAGCCAGCGACACGAGGCCTGCGATCCCGGCGGTAACCGCTACCGCAATTGTGAAGATCCACAGATACAGGGTGCCATGGAGTACCCGACGAGGCCCGTAACGATCGACCAGACGGCCTCCGCCGATGCCTCCGGCGATTGAGAACACCACCGAGATACCAAGCAAGCTGCGGATTTCGGCGTCGGTCATCCCGAGGTCCTCCTTGGCGTAGATCGCGAGAAAGCCGCCGATGATCGTGTTGATGGCATCGGTGTATAGGAACCGACCGACGAGAAATCTGGCGACCTGTGGGTAAGCCCGAGCCCGCTGCCAGGCCTGGACAAAGTGGCGTGGGATTGATCGAACCCGCGGCCGATCGCCGGTTTCAGTGTGGAGCCGCGGTCGTTCTTCGATCCAGATGAATGACGGCAATGCAAACAGCAAGAACGCGATCGCGATCGCCTTGAAAACGGCCGGGTAGCCGTACGAGTCCAACAACACTGCTCCGATGATCAACGCAAGCGCTGATCCGAAATACCCGACACCGACTCCGAGGCCCGAGACGCGGCCACGAGTCTGTGGGCTAGAGACATCGGGCAGCAGCGCGTTGTAAGGCACGCCGCCCAGATTGAAACCGATCACCGCAACCGTGAACAACGCGAGCGATGGGTAGAGACCGAACGATCCTAGGAAGAACGTCGCCGTCACCGCGAGCAGCGTCGTCGGGATGAGCAGCCGTACGCGTTTTCCGCTGAAGTCACCAAGTGCCCCAACCCATGGCGCCAGGATTATGACCACCGCCATTGCAACGTTGAGAGCGACGGCCAGGTTGGTGTCGGAGCCACCAACCTCGTTCATCCAGGTCGGGAAGTAGAGGCTGCCGACACCGAGTGCGAATATCGTGTTTGCCAGGTCATAGGTAACCCACGAAGCAACGGAGCGGCGTGAGGCCTGTCGATTGGAGGGCGATTTGGTCACCCGAGGGACCGTAGCTGATCGAGTCTGCGCTGTCAGGCGTCGAGTAGCTTTTCGATGCGTTCGCGTAGCTCGGTTGGTCTGAACGGCTTCGTCATGAACTCGTCCGCACCACCTTGTGCTGCCTGTTCTGCGATCTCCGGCTGTGCATGAGCGGTAAGCACCAGTACCTTGATGTTCTTAGTTTCCTCGCCGGATCTGAGGTGACCGAGAACCTCCCACCCATCCATGCCGGGAAGGCCAATATCGAGCACTATTACCTCAGGAAGCGACTCTCGGGCCGCAGCGAGACCGAGGATGCCGTCTTCTGCTGAGGACAGTTCGACGTCAAGAGCCCTGAGGCACACCTCGATCAATCGTCGGACGCTGGCTGAATCTTCTATGACGAGAACTTTTGGCATGGGGTGTCCAATATCGGGCATTTCAATGTTCTCCTTCACCTTTTTATGTCGTCTGCCGACAAAGCTGTTGCGACCACTGAAGGGAGGCGCCGACCTCGTATGCCCCGATCAATCTACCAAAGCGAGCAGCGTGGCGCGGCAAGTTCTCTTGTCTACGCGACCGGGCAGACTGGACGATTGGTCGGAGAAGTGTTCGGTGCTCTCGAAGAGGGCGTGCAGGTCCCCCACTTGGCTACGGTCGTTGCTCGAAATCTGGCGTGCGCCGCCGAAGCAGGCCGCGCTACCGTTATTATTTGGAACACTGATGGAACCGTCTGGGCTGGGGCGACTCGCCTCTCCGACGGCACACCTGACCTCCATTTGTGGGCTGCACTCCATGCTCGGTTCAGGGCAATCCCCGCGGTGACCAGGGCGATCGACGAACGGCTCATTGTGCACGCCACAAACTTATCGGACTCCAAGGCGACTGCATGGATGTCGGCATTGAGCATCGAGACAATCGCGGTGGTACCGCTTGTGCATCGCAACGCCGTAGTGGGTGTCGGGCTCATTGACGGCATCGAGCTACCGATTCCCCAGCATGTGACCAGGAGCATGGAAGCAGTTGCCGCTGCCGGCGCCGGCGCCATTGCTCTCGCAAACACGGTCGCTCGAGAGCGGCAGGAATGGCAACGAGCCAACCAGGTGCTGACAACAGTCGCGCGCGCTGCGAGTTCGCTTGACGCTGGGAGCGTGCTGAATGCCATAGCCGAGGGGATCGGCGAAGCACTCGGCGACCGGTTGTCGATGGCATTTCTGGTGGCGGATGGCCGGGCGACTCGCCTTGCAATCAGCGGAGATGGTGTTGGTGCAGTCGACCTTGCAGACACGCTCGTTGGGCGTGACGACACGCGGATGTCGGGTGTTGGGCCCATGTTGTTGTACCCGGATCTTGACAATGAGCCAGAGCTCTCGGTGCTCGGATTTGGTAGGCTTTTAGTAGCTCCGCTGCGTCGTGGCGCGCTTGATCTGGGATGGGTCGTGTCCGCGGACGCTTCCGACACGCCGTATTCATCTGATGATGTTCGTGTTACTTCGGCCATCTGTGCTCAAGCCGCATTGTCTTTACACACCGCGTCGCTGCTCGAAACGGAGCGCTCTACGGTGGCGAGGCTTGAAGATCTTGATCGCCTTAAGACGACGTTCGTCGGTGCAGTGTCGCACGAGTTGCGGACGCCGTTGACGGCGGTAATTGGTTACGGCGAGATACTTGCCGAGTACACGGACGACCCGACGATTGAGATGTTTGTCGATGAGATGCGTCGGGAGGCCGGTGTTCTCGAGTCGATGATCGGAAATCTTCTTGACACCACTCGGTTGGAGGCGGGAATGCTCCAACTCAACCGCGGGGTCGTTGAGATTCCGGAAATTGTCGAACGAGCTATCGAGGTCGTTCGACACGGCCACCGTACGCGGAAGATCTTGTTCTCCGAACTGGGGACGAGGGGCATGTGCTCGGGCGACGCGGCACGCCTACGACAGGTGTTTGTGAACCTCATCGAGAACGCGGCGAAGTATTCGCCAAGCGAGATGCCGATCGACGTTTCAGTCGAATGGGGGATCTTCACAAGTCTTGGCCCCGTCGTTCGCATAATCGTCGACGACCGTGGCCCGGGGATCCCTCGCAGCCAGCGCGACGCCATCTTTGAGAGGTTCTATCGCTTGGCGGCCGACAGCGGCACCCCGGGAACCGGAATCGGGTTGTACCTTGTCCGTGCCCTCGTCGAGGCACACGGGGGAGCCGTCGAAGTTGTCGACCAACCGGGTGGAGAGGGTACACGATTTGTCGTTGACCTCCCGGTCGATGTTGACGACGACCCAGCGGACTGATCGGCGCCGTTTGTGACCACCGTCCGGTGATCGCCACCGCTGCCCGTCGGCGCCGGATATCGTAAACTCTTGCTGTGATCATGTTGACTGTCAGTGGCTCCTTCACGGGAGGCATGACGGCGTAGGAGGCTGGGAAGTGTTGCAACCGTACGTCAGCGAGTCCTACTCGGACTTCAGCGATAAGGGGACCGCCGCCGCCTATCGCAACGCTCAGTCTGTCGTTGAGGGGCAGCTTGGTGTGTACTGCCCGGTGGTTATTAGCGGTCGATCCATCAACACCGCAGCAACTACAACGTCGGTGAACCCGGCCCACCCAGAGCAGGTTGTCGGAACCGCGGCGGTCGCGACAAGCGCACTGGCCGACGACGCGTTGGTTTCAGCGTGGGCGGCCTTTCCGGCGTGGTCAGCTACACCTGCGCACGAGCGGGCCCAAATTGTGCACCGCATCGGTGACCTGATGAACGACCGGAAGTTCGAATTCGCGGCGTGGATGACGTACGAGGCCGGCAAGAACTGGTCCGAGGCTGAGGCCGACACAGCCGAGGCGATCGACTTCTGTCGCTACTACGCACACAGTTCAATCGCGATGGCTAAACCGGTGGAAACCGCCGACTTCGCTGGTGAATCCAACATCTCATGGTATCAACCCCTCGGTGCCGGTGTGGCGATTCCGCCCTGGAACTTCCCGCTGGCGATATTGGTTGGGATGTCGATTGGGCCGATCGCAGCGGGAAACACAATCGTGCTCAAGCCCGCGTCAGCGACGCCTGTCATTGGATACATGTTCTCGGAGGTAGCTGTCGAAGCCGGGCTTCCTCCGGGGGTTCTCAACTACCTTCCCGGTCCGGGATCGGACATCGGGGATGCTTTGGTAGACAACCCGCGGACACGGTTCATCAACTTCACCGGGTCAAAAGAGATAGGTCTGCGGATCGCCGAGCGAGCGGCCGTTGTCGGCGCGGGTCAGAAGTGGCTAAAACGTGTTTATGTTGAGATGGGTGGCAAAGACGCACTGATCGTCGATGAAACGGCGGACCTCGAAACCGCAGCCGACGATGCTGTGCGCAGCGCGTTCGGGTTTCAGGGTCAGAAATGCTCGGCGTGCTCACGCCTGATTGTGGTTGACGAGGTGTACGACGATGTCCTCGATCATGTGACGAGGATTGCGAGCGAGCTATCGGTGGGAGACCCGACCGAGAACCATGCAGTAGGTCCACTCATCTCGGCAGCACAGCTCAAATCGGTACGGGCTGAGATCGATCTCGGCCGCAGTGAGGCAGAACTGGTGTTGGGTGGCGAGGCGGTCACCGACAGCGGTGGGTATTACCTTGCACCAACGGTATTCGCTGACGTCGAACCAAACTCCCGACTTGCTCAGCACGAGATATTCGGACCGGTGCTGAGCGTGATCCGAGCGCGTAACTTTGACCATGCACTCGACATCGCCAACGGCACCGAGTTCGGTCTCACCGGCGGACTGCACACGAGTGACCGTGACCGAATCGAACGCGTGAAACGAGAGTTCCATGTCGGCAACCTCTACATCAACCGCAAGATCACGGGAGCTCTCGTCGGTATTCAGCCATTCGGCGGATTCAACATGTCTGGCTCGAACGCAAAGGCCGGTGGACCCGACTACCTGAGACTGTTCATGGAAATGAAAACCGTCGCCGAACGTCTATAACCAACAGCTGCGCTCATCGAGATGCGCCAGGTTGACGTTGGGAACTGCGATAATGCCGAGCACGGCGTCGGTAAACAGGTGGACTAGTGAGGCAACGGGGTTGGACGATGGTTGCAACCTTTGCGGCTCTGTCTCTTGCGACTGCCTCCTGCGGCACCGTGGAGCCTGCGATCGCCGGAGCCGCCCCGCGTGGAGTACCGTCGACCTTGCCGCCGCCGACAACGACAACAACGCAGGACCCGGCGCTCACCGCGACCGAGGGTTACATCCGCATACCCCCCGGCGGTGCGGATCTCTACAACAGCGCAAACGGATCTGTGGTGCAGAGCATTGCTGAGGGCTTGACACTTGGATTCGTTTCCCGATCAGGCGAATGGCTCGAAGTCATTACCACCTGTGGGACGACAGCGTTTGTGACCGACACCCAAGTTGTGTTGTTCCCACGGGCCGCCATTTCCACAGGGACTGATTTATCGAAACTGGTGATCGTCATCGACCCAGGTCATGGCGACAGGGATTGGGGTGGTGTTGGGCCCACCGGTCTGTCTGAAAAGAGCGTGAACCTCGACATCTCGGCCCGCCTCGCGTCTCTCCTCGAAACGCCGCATGACATTGACTTCACCACCGGAGAAGTGACCGTTGGAACGACCTACCCAGCCGTGCACGCTGCGTTGCTCACACGATCTGCCGATGGGCCCAATGATGGAGACTACGAACTTGGCCTTGCGCACCGCGCCGGACTGGCCAACGCCGCAGGAGCCGCCGCCTTGATTTCGATTCACAACAACACCGTACCCCTGAAAAAGACCGACAAGCCGGGTACCGAGGTGTACTACTCACTGGCCGCGGAGGACTCCGATCGGCTTGCGGGACTCGTGTATGACGAACTCGTCAAGTCAGTGGCCTCATTCACCGCTGAGTGGACCGGTGGAATCTCGCTCGGCGCCAGAGCGAGGCGAGACCCCGACACCGGCAGCGACTATTACGGACTCCTCCGGCGGGCGACAATGCCGGCGGTGATCGTCGAAGGTATCTACATTTCAGAGCCGGAGGAAGAGGCACTGCTCAAGACGGATGAGTTCCGACAGGCCTACGCCGTCGCGGTGTATCGCGGCATCGTTCGATTCTTCACGACGAGCGACACGAGCACAAGCATTCAAGAGCCTGAACCGTTTCCCGACGATGCGGGCAAGTTGTCGAATCGGGCATGCCAAGTCCCCACACAGCCGGCGAGTTGACGGTGGAACGTATCGTTTTGCGGTTAGCCCTCGTGGCGGCATTGGCGGTATCTGCGTGTTCCGTGGGTGGATCAGGTTCGCTGCGGGACGAGTCTGCGCCGCTCGGTACGTTGACGCCACTCACAGTTTCGTCAACGAGCACGAGTACAACGTCGACGACGACCACCACATCAACGACCAGCACAACCACTACGACGGTCGTGCCAATTGGAGTCCCCGAACCATTCACATTGCCGGTCCCTCCAGCACCTGGACTCGAGGACGGTTTTTCTGGGACCGGCATGGCGACAGTCCCCGCCGGGGGTGCGGCAATTTATGACATCGGCGGGCAAACGCAGCAAGTACTGGCACGCGAGGGTCTCGTGTTTGTCGTCACTGGGAGCGCGGTAGGCGGGTGGCTTGAGATAGTCACAATGTGCGACACACGGGCCTGGGCGAGGGCTAGCGACATGTTGCTCTCGGGTCCAGGGTCCGGCGGGGACATCGGCAAGAGTTTCGATTTCTCTGAAGCCGTGATCGTGCTCGACCCGGGGCACGGAGGTCCGTCGAATATCGGTGCCGTCGCCGTGACCGGACTCAAGGAGAAAGATGTCAATGTTGACATAGCCCGACGCGCCCGTGACCTCTTTGCCGCTCCACACAACGTGGATTGGGATGAGGGGACGGTTTACACCGGCACGCAAGTGCCTGCAGCGGCACGCATCATTGTTACCCGGACCGGCTCTGACGAACTTGCTGACTATGAGGCCGGGTTGTTCTTTCGAGCAGAGCTCGCAAACGCAATGGGTGCCGATGCCTTCGTTGCCATTCACAACAACGCTGGGCATGACAGGGTTTCGGAGGCCCCCGGATCTGACGTGTACTACCAGAGTCAGATCGATGATTCTCGTCGATTTGCGACGATCATGGTCGAGGAATTCAACCGGAGTTTCGCACCGTTCGGTACCGACTGGGTAGGGGTCCAGGACACCGGAGCAAAGTCGAGGCTTTCTACGAAGAGCCCCGGCAAGCAGTACTACGGCGTTTTGAAGCGGACCGAAATGCCGGCCGTAATCGCTGAGGGTGCATTCATGTCCAGCAGGTCTGAGGCCGACCTGCTCGCAACTCCTGAGTTTCGTCAGGCATACGCAGAAGCCGTGTACCGGGCGGTCGTACGGTTTCTCACGGATGATGCTTTTGGCGACGCACCAAGTTTCGACCCAAAGACCTGGAGCGGGTTCGCCGGTTCAGGTGATGCCAGACCGACGTGCAAAATTCCGTCGCAAGACGATTCGTGACACCGTACGCATCGGCCTGTGCATGACACCGCTTGGATGTCGTTGCTCACACGCGGCCTCCATCGAGAGGGCGAGCGGTTAGGAGTCCGAGTACACCAGCCGGTCGATCACGGTGCCGCCCGGCGTCTGCAGGATCACCGTGTCTCCGCCGTTGTTCCACACCGATCGACCGTTGCACCAAAAGACGTCCCGGGTCGTGTCGTCTCCGCACCCGGAATGGAGGCGGACTGACGTTCGCGCTGCGAGCACATACCCGTTCGGGAATCTGAATCTGTGCGAAGACGATTCATCGCGGACGATGAAGTCGCCGATATCGATATCCTCTGCACTACGGTTGGTTATCTCGATCCATTCCTCGACGAGGTTCTCGTCATCGGGACCTGGGGGGTTCGCCTGGAGGCCCGAGATTTCTAGGTCGGCCGGGATGTCACCGCAGACCGTCAGTCCCCACATGCCGCGTGCCTCCGCAAAGGCTGCGGCCTCGACGTCTTTCAACTGGGCAGCCAGGGTCGTATCGTCTTGTAGCGCCAACGCATATCCGTCTTTGACAAGGTCGGCGTTGACGAGCGATGTCGGCGTAAATAGAAAACGCAAGAGACGTCCAAAACGGTCGGCGTCTTCGCCGTCGGAAACGAGCCACACGGTCGTACCCGCAAGCTCGCTCAGCCGGTCGCCGGCCTCGGTACCGAAACATTCATCTCGTTCCGGCGCGTTGATTCCGAGTAGGCGAACTTCCTCCTGGCGGCCGTCAATGTCCACCAGCAATGAGTCCCCGTCGAAGACTTTGATAACAGCCGCTTGCACGGAACCCTCGGGTTGTGCAATGGTTGTCGAGGGGCCGGAAGGAGCGCTCGTATCGGCTGGCGGAGTCGTTGATCGTCCGGGAGATGCGGAGTCTGCAGTCCGATCGGGTGTGGTGAAGGGAGCGCCGCACCCCGCCGCGATCAGCGCAAGGACCACAACGGGCGCAGCAACAGTACGGATGATTCGCATGCCGAAACGCTAGCGCCTCGCACGTCAACGGCGCGTTCGTGCGTTCCGCCTTCAACTGGCCTAGGCGAACATGGGGAGGACTTCGTATGAGCCGCCCAACAGCGTCTCGTGGTCAGCTTTGAGCCAACCACCGAGGATCGATGCGTAGTACGAGCGCGTGTCGAGCGTGTTGGCCACGTTGCCACGTTTGTCAAGGTTGGTGAGGCTTGCGGGTTCGCCGTATCGGCCGCCGTTGAGAGCCCCGCCGATCACCATGTGGCTGCTCGCAGTTCCATGGTCTGTCCCAGATCCGTTCCATGCCGCCCTCCTACCGAACTCCGACGTTGTCATGACGGCGACGTTGCTGCCACGACCAGCGGCGTCGACCGCTGCAAAGAAACTCTGGAGCGCAACGTCGAGATCCATGAGGAGGTCGGTTTGCCGGCTCGCCTGATCCTTGTGTGTGTCGAAGTCGCCCCAGCCATGCACATAGATGACGCGAGGCGGGACAGGGGCAACGGTGAGCGCTGCGGCCACCCGCATTGACTCGCCAAGGCTGGAACGATCGGTGTCTTCTTCGGGACCGTCGCCGCTGGCTTGCAAGATCGAAGCAACCTTGTCGGCAGCTCCCACGGTTGCGGCGATAGCGGCCCGTACACGATCGATCACAACGGTGTCGTCGAACGGCGCTGGAGCGAATTGGCCCCACATACCCATGAGTTCGTCGTTCGTGTCCACCCATGGCGGCAACGTGGGACTGAGCCCCGACATGTCCTGCAGGCCGATGACCGTTGCATTCGTAGCGAGCATTGCGGGGGAGATTCCAGGTCCGACTGCGACGCCCGCGAGCGGGTCTCCTGCGCCGACGGTGCCGTCGAGATACCTGCCGAGCCACCCTGTCCCGGTGAGGCCATCGGGCGAACCGGACCACCATGTCGCCATCGAGGCGAAGTGGGAGAGATCGGGGCTTGGATACCCGACCCCCTCCACTATCGCCACCTGGCCCGCTGCATAGCGCTGAGCGACAAACGCCAAGGAAGGGTGCAAGCCCAACTCTGCATCCAACGCGAGCGGCTCCTCGATCGCCATCGTGCGGCGAAGGTCAAAATAGGCGTCCTTGGAGTACGGGATGAACGTGTTGAGGGCGTCGTTGCCGCCACCCATTTCAACAACCACCAAGGTGCGATCGATACGCGGCGCAAGCGTGGTCGACGGCGTGAGGGTGCCCGCAGTGGTTGTCGTGGCGGCTGGTGTATTCGTTGACACTGCCGTGTTTGTTGGGTTGGCGCCAAAAGTTTTGATGGTCCAGCTTCCGATCGCGCCGACCGCGACGGTTGCTCCGAGACCGGTAACGAACCTTCTTCTGGTGAATGCCTTCTTCGAGAGGTCGGGTGTTGAGTTTGTCATGTCAGGTGGTACTCCGGTGAGTTGATCGCAAGAGCGAGTCGGGTTGTGGCGTCGGGGGCGTTGTCAAGCACGCTGATCGTGTTCGACGAGATGTCGAACAGGCCGAGCCGGCCAAGGATGTCTGCCGACGACAGGTCGCCCCGTATATCTGTGGCGACGCCGGCAAGATCGAAGGCATGGACCAGGGCGAACGGGTTTAGGAGAGCGTCGCCGCCGAGAAACCCGGCGACGTTCGGCGGGCTAAAAGGGAGATAGTTGACCCGTTCCAGGGAACGGGCGAGGAATCGCAGCTCGACTCCTTCGCCGAAACCTTGGAGAATCCCGACGGCGGCTTCGAACGGTGTACGTATCTTGATGCCAATCACGTCGTCGTCGAGGAACTCCGCGGATGTCACGATCGCCGTCACCAACGGCAGGATCTCGTAGTCTGTAGCAAAGTCGTCGCTCAGCCGGTCGAGTGTTGCAGTACTGGGCCACGCACCGACCAGTTCTCGGTAGAGCTTCTGCGTAATGTTCCGTGCGGTCATGGGGTGATCGAGCAGAATATCGATGGCCTCGGTTGAGCCGTGTCTGCCGGTCACGCCGAGGTAGGTTTTCTCGCCGTCGTCGTGGAACTCGGGTACGAGTTGGCTTTGCCAGATCTCGACCGAGAACAGGTCACGACTACGTCTAGCCGGGCGGTTGATGACCCAACCGGAAAACGCCCGCGAGGCCTCAATAACGTCCTGTTCCGTGTAGTTACCGCGGCCGATAGTGAAGAGTTCCATGACTTCGCGGCCGTAGTTTTCGTTGATAGAGCCGGCGCGGTTCTCGACTCCGTCGAGGAACATCAGCATTGCAGGGTCGATGGTGATTGCGTGGAGTAGGTCGGCGAAACTGCCGAGGGCGAGATCTCTGACGAGCAGGTGCTGTTGCAACATCAACCAACCGACATTCACCTTGCGCGCCCCGGTTGCGAAGTGGTCATGCCAAAACCAAGCCATGCGCTCCTCGAGCGGGTCACGACCGGACGTGAGCTCGGCGAACAAATACCGTAAGGGGGCCTGGCGCTGCTCGCGAGTCTTGGCTTGTTCGAATGTTTGGGGGGCGTCTACTTCGGGGGTGTGGCGGACAGGGCGTGATCGGTCGAGCAGCCCATCAATTGCCGCTTGCGGGTCTGAGTACCCGCCGAGCTCCGCTCCGCCGCTGCCGACACCTATCCGCCGCATGACATGGCTGATTTGTTCGTTTTTGCTTGCCATACTTGTCTCGGCGTTGTTCGTGGGAGACGGCCGCTCCGCACTTGACCTGTTCGATCTTGTCGCCCAAGGGAGGAGGGTCCGTGACGGAGTGTCGCGACAATGTGCGGTGCGGCCGTCTCCGGTTGCGTTGTTGACAACAGTGTGGCTCACACATGTACGAAGAGTGTGTGTGCGGTGTTGTTTGTGTATTTGCGACCCACCACGACTGGCGGGCTAAGGTCGTTGGCGCGCACAACGGAGGTCCAACATGAAATTAACGAGCTCGTCGTTCACCGATGGGGGGAAGATACCGCCAGCGCTTGCCCTTGCGGTGCCGGCGGATCCCGGCCCAGTCGCTTTCAGCGGCAATCGAAACCCTCATCTAGCTTGGACCGAGGTACCGACGGGCACGGGTTCGTTTGTCGTGACGTGTATCGACCATGACTGTCCCAGCGAACCCGACGACGTGAACCAACCCGACAGAGAGGTGCCTTCACTACTCGCACGCGTCGACTTCACGCACTGGCTACTCGCCAACATCCCTGCGTCGGTTGTCGAGATCTCCGAAGGCGCTCACTCCGATGGGGTTACCGAGCGTGGTAAGGCGGCTGACGCGGCGCCCATCGGTGTCCACGGCCAGAACGACTACACAGGCTGGTTTGCAGGAGACCCCGATCTCGAAGGACACTGGAACGGTTACGACGGAAGCGCACCGCCGTGGAACGACTCAATTGTGCATCACTACGAGTTCACCGTATTTGCGCTCGACGTCGAGGCGCTTCACCTGGACCCCGGGTTCACGCGCGACGAGTTACGCGAGGCAATGAAGGGGCACATCCTCGACCGGTCGTCGATGATCGGCCTGTATTCGTCAAACCCCAGACTCCACTGATACTCTCCGCGAATGAAGCCGGATCGTGTCATCCGTGTCTGCTAGGAACGCGGCAGCGAAGCCACGAACCCAGGGGAGAGAGGTGGAACCCGTTCGATACCACCCCTCTCCCGTCGCTCCGGCACTGGCTACAGATCCGGTGCGAAGCATTTGCTGAGGTCGGCTGCGGTCTCGGTCAGAACTGAGCCTCCTCGGTCGACCCCGCCAGGGCGAGCGTCGATGACGATCCACCGGAGATGACCTGGGCGACCGTGTCGAAGTATCCCGCCCCGACCTCGCGCTGGTGCCGTGTAGCTGTGTAGCCGTCGCCCTCCATGGAGAACTCGTCTGTTTGTAGCTCGACGTATGCGCTCATGCCACGGGTGGCGTATCCGTTTGCTAGTTCGAACATGGAGGCGTTGAGAGCATGGAACCCCGCAAGCGTGATGAACTGGAACGCATATCCCATTGCGCCAAGTTCTTTCTGGAACCTCGCAATGGTGCTGTCGTCGAGATGCGCCCGCCAGTTGAACGATGGGGAACAGTTGTACGCCAACATCTTGTCGGGGTATTCAGCTTTGATGGCCGCGGCGAAACGGGCCGCGACATCTAGGTCAGGTGCGCTTGTCTCGCACCAGATCAGATCGGAGAAGGGAGCAAAGGCGAGACCCCGTTTGATGGAGGCTTCCAGACATGGTCTGGTGTAGAAGAACCCCTCGGGTGTGCGTTCGCCGGTCAAGAACTCTCGGTCGCTTTCGTCGACGTCGCTGGTGACGAGGTTGGCGCCAAGCGAGTCTGTGCGGGCGATGATGAGCGTCGAAACCCCCGACACGTCGGCTGCCAGCCGGGCGGCGGTGAGCGTGCGGATGTGTTGCTGGGTAGGCACCAGCACCTTGCCGCCCATGTGGCCACACTTCTTCTCAGCTGCAAGCTGATCTTCGTAGTGCACCGCAGCGGCGCCTGCCTTGATGTAGCTCTTGGCGAGTTCGAAGGCGTTGAGCTGGCCGCCGAATCCGGCTTCTGCGTCGGCGACAATCGGCACGAACCACTCGCGGCCGCCAGACTTGCCGTTGCTCTCTGACCACTCGATTTGATCGGCCCGCTGCAGGGCGTTGTTGATGCGGCGCACCAGAGCCGGTCCTGAGTTTGCCGGGTACAGCGACTGATCGGGGTACACCTCTTCTGCAATGTTGGCATCGCCGGCGACCTGCCAGCCTGACAGGTAAATTGCTTTGAGACCCGCCTTCACCATCTGGACCGCCTGGCCGCCCGAAAGCGCCCCAAGTGCGTGCACGTAGGCCTCAGATTTCATGAGCTTCCAAAGCTGTTCGGCGCCACGTTTTGCGAGCGTGTGCTCAATCGTCACAGACCCCTGCAAGCGGACGACGTCCTGCGCGCTGTAGGTGCGTTCCACATCGTTCCACCGTGGTGATGAATGCCACTCGTTTTCGAGGCTGGCGGCCCGCCGTTCTGCTGTTGTCATGGTGTTTCCTTCCAGTGAACCAGTTCGGACTCAAGGAGGTCGTACGCGGGTAGCGTGAGGAACTCGGGGAAGTCCTCGGCAAGAGCAACCGTGTCGAGGAGCTGGGCAGCTTCGGCGAACCTGCCATCGACGAATCGTTGTTCCCCGACCTCGCTGCGGATCGCCCGCAGCTCTTCTTCGGCGATGTCACGAACCATCTTTCGGGTGACCATCCGGCCGTCCTCGAGCGGTGCGCCGTGTCTGGTCCACTGCCAAAGCTGCGACCTGCTGATCTCGGCTGTTGCGGCGTCTTCCATGAGGTTGTAGATCGCCGCGGCACCATTGCCACTCAGCCATGACGCCAGGTAGCGTATTGCGACATCCACGTTGGTTCGGACCCCTTGCTCGGTCACCGACCCACCGGGGACGTCGAAGGTGATGAGGTCCGATTGGGTGACGTGCACCTCAGTGCGCCGGCGCGTGACCTGGTTCGGCTTCGACCCGAGGGTTTTGGCGAAGATATCAGTGGCCAGCGGCACGAGATCGGGGTGGGCAACCCAGGTGCCGTCGTGGCCGGCCTTTGCCTCGCGTTCCTTGTCCTGACGAACCTTGGCGAACGCCCGTTTGTTGACACGCTCGTCACGCCGAGATGGAATGAACGCACTCATGCCGCCCATGGCGTGCGCACCCCGGCGATGACACGTTGCGATGAGGAGATCGGTGTAGGAGCACATGAAAGGCACCGTCATCGAGATGTCTGCGCGGTCGGGGAAGACGCTCTCCGGTCGGTTGCGAAACTTCTTTATGACTGAGAAGATGTAATCCCAGCGGCCGGCATTGAGACCCGCCGAGTGCTCACGTAGTTCGTAGAGGATTTCATCCATTTCGAACGCCGCCAATATGGTCTCGATCAGTACGGTTGCTTTGATGGTACCTCTGGGGAGCCCCAGAGCCTCCTGCGAGAACACGAAGACATCGTTCCACAACCGCGCTTCGAGGTGGCTCTCGAGCTTTGGCAGGTAGAAGTAGGGACCAGAACCGGTTGCAACAAGGTGCTTGGCGTTGTTGAACAGCATAATTGCGAAGTCGAAGAGGCTTCCTGACACTGGTTCGTTGTCGACCAGCATGTGTTTTTCGCTCAGGTGCCAGCCTCGAGGACGAACCATGAGTGTTGCGGTGGTGTCGTTCAACGAGTAGTGCTTGCCGCGATGGTCGGTGAGTTCAAGATCCCGGCGCACAGCGTCGTACAGGTTGCGCTGCGCGATTGTGACGTTTTCCCAGGTTGGCGACATGGAATCCTCGAGATCTGCCATGAACACCTTCGCCCCGGAGTTAAACGCGTTGATCATCATTTTCCGGTCGCACGGTCCGGTGATTTCGCAGCGTCGATCCTGGAGATCCTGCGGAGCGGGTGCAACGGTCCACGTACCGGCTCGGATCAAGGCGGTCTCGGCAAGAAAATCCGGATCTTCGCCCGCGTCAAGCGAGGCCTGGCGATCAACTCTCGCGGCGAGAAGGGATAGCCGCGTCGGGTTGAATCGCCGATGTAGCAGCTCGACGAACCCCAGGGCGTCGTCGGTAACCATCGATCGTGCCTGTGCCGGAATGTCGGCGGTGAGCCGGAATGCCATCGACCCGTCCTTTCGTATGCGTCACGACAGCATGCAGGGTCGGATCGAGTCTCGCCACGACAAAACATCTAAAAGATGGTTAATCTTGTCGCCATGAGTAAAACCGAGGCTTCAAATCAGGCCGATCTTTTCGACACGCTTCTTGTGGGACGCCAGATTCGCTTTGCACGGACCTGTGCCGGGCTTACGCTTGACGATCTCAGCGCCAAGGTAGGTCGATCAGCGCCGTTCCTGTCGCAGCTCGAAAACGGCAAGAAAGAGGTGAGTCTCAGCTTGCTGAATCAGCTTGCGGGCGCGCTTAGCGTCCCCGCCCGCGATCTGCTCGACTCGTCACCTCCGACCCGACGCGACGAGCTTGAGATCGCCGTCGAACTCGCCCAGCGCGACCCGTTATATCAGGGATTCGGGCTGGCAAGATTCAAGCCTTCGGCGAAGATTCCCGACATTGCACTTGAGCACATCGTCAGGCTGTACGACGAGCTTCGCGGACGATCGATCCCGAACATCGTGACGCGCGAAGAGGCACGCATCGCCAACTCAGAACTCAGGGGTGTCATGCGCGAGCGTGGAAACTACTTCGGCGACATCGAGAAGATTGCGCGAGATGTGGTGAAGGCCATCGGGTACTCCGGTTCGGGGGCGCTGAGTCAGGGTGACATTGACGACCTCGCCAAACATCTCGGATTCACCGTCCACCGCAGCCAAACAGTTCCTGCGTCGGTGCGGTCACTGACGGACCTGCGCCACAAGAGGATCTACATAGCGCAGCGCGATGCCCTCGACAACATCGGGGCCCGCAGCGTGATACTGCAGACCCTGGGGACGTTTGCGCTCGGTCACAAACCGCCGAAGGACTTCACAGAGTTTCTCCGCCAACGGGTCGAAACGAACTACTTTGCCGGCGCTGCGCTGCTTCCCGAGGTGGCGGTTGTACCAGTTCTCCAGAGGGCGAAAAATGACCGTGATCTCTCGATTCAAGACATGAAAGACGTGTATTCGGTGTCTTTCGAGATGGCTGCCCATCGTTTCACCAACCTCGCCACCGAGCATCTTGACCTGCTTGTCCACTTCGTTCGCTCGGACGAAGAAGGCATCATCTGGAAAGCGTACGAGAACAACGACGTCCCCTTCCCGCAGAACTCAGTTGGCGCCATTGAAGGGCAACGATTGTGCCGGGAGTGGGGAACAAGGCAGGCGTTCCACTCTGCGGACAAGTTCGCTATCCACTACCAGTACACCGATACCGACGTCGGGACGTGGTGGTGTGGGACGCACGTCGAGGCAGGGCGAGATCCTCTGAGTGCCATCACCGTCGGAGTTCGTTTTGACGACGCCAAGTTCTTCAGAGGTCACGACACCGATCGTCATTCAGTGTCCCGGTGTCCCGATGGCAACTGTTGTCGTCGGCCATCGGACGCGCTGGCGGCGAGGTGGGATTCGTACGCGCTGCCTTCGGTGCGCCCGAACTCACATGTGCTTGCCGCAATGCCGGTCGAGACGATTCCCGGGGTTGATATAGCTGAGATGTACGAATTCTTGGAACGCAACGCTCCGCACGTCTGACTGCTCGTGTCGGCATCCGATCGTGCGGCATTTCGTGACGGTCTCTATCGGACGCCAAGGCCCGGGGCCTGTCGTCAGGACTCGACGGGCGCTCGGATGATTCTGCGCAGCTCTCCTTCGGCGTTAATCACGAGAATCTCGCCGTTGTTGTCAACGCCGAAGCTCGTGATCATGCCGAGGCGGCCGAGGTCGCTCTCCCATGAGCGAAGCTGGGTTGCTTCTCCGTCGACCATCTTGAGGGTGCGTACCCAGCCGATGCAAAAGTCGCCGTACACATAGTGGCCCCAAAGCTCGGGCAGTGCGTCACCAAAGTACACCGGGCCACCGATGAGTGAACAAATGTATTCGTGGAATATCGGGATGGTGGGCTCGGCGAGGCCGGTTCGGTCACACGACTCGGCTTCGTAACATTGCGGTCCCTCCACAATGGGCCACCCAAAATTGGTCCCACCAGCAGTCGACAACGCAAGCACATTGACCTCTTCCCAGCCCTCTTGTCCGACGTCCGTTACGTAGAGTTCGTCGGTTGCGACATCAAAAGCGATCCGCCACGGGTTTCTCAGGCCCATCAGGAATAGTTCCGGGGCGCCGCCGCCTTGCGCGAACGGGTTGTCTGGAGGGATGGCATACGGATCGCCGCTGTCTATATCGAGGCGCACGATGCCACCGAGCAGGGTGTCAGCGTTTTGTGCGTTTTGGAACTGGTCGGAGATCCCTCCGCCATCACCAAAAGTGAGGTAGAGATATCCGTCGGGGCCGAAAATCAGTTGACCGCCGTTGTGGTATTGGTGGGGCTGGTCCTGGCGCAGAACCGTTTTCTCGAACTGAGCGCTGGTGATGCTGCTGCGTGAGTACTCAAGCAGTTGGCTGTTCCCGGCAGTGTCGGTGAAGTACACAAACGAACGTCCGTTGTTGGCGTAGTCGGGGTGTAGTGCAAAGCCGAGCAGACCTTGTTCGAGACCCTCTGTGGTGATGTCTTCGGCGAGATCGATGTAGGGCTCGTCAAGGACCGCACCGTTGTCGACGATGACGACCCGACCTGTTTGCTCGACCACGAAGAGTCGATCGGTTCCCGGCTCAGCAACGACGGCGACGGGCGTCGACAGGCCGTCCGCAATCAACTCGGAACTGAGCTTCAAGGGCCCGTCGGCGACCGCGACGGGGGCGACTGGCGGGGTCGCGGGTGGCGCCGTTGTACCTGGGCCGGTTGAGATCTCGGTGGTTGAGGACCCGCACGCCGCAACGCCGACCGCAAACAATCCAATCAGGAACACTTGTTTCATTTTCAGGAGGTTACCGACATCCGAGCGTTGTGAGTTTCGCGAGAGGGGAGCCGTGGTGAACAGCCAGTTTCGTTGGGTTTGAGCTTCCACCGTTTCTCCGGTCGCGTGGGAGTGGAGTACGGGGGGGATAGGCCGTAGGCTGGGAAGTATGGAAGCTGTATTGGTGGCGGTCGATGTGCCGCTTGTGGGAGACGAACGGCATAAGAACTGGGCGAAGCTTGTCGAGAACGTCGATCCGAGCCAGTCGACCGGGTGGGCCTTTGAGGGGGAGTTCATTGCGGCCGGGGGAATCCAAGACGTGCCCGTGGGTGCGGTGCTGCTGGTATACGGGGAGCGTGGTTCGCGACAAAACCCGCACGGCGAGGGGCGGGTTTTCAGAGTGAACGGCGACGGCACCCTGACGCTGCGTGGACAAGCGAGCGGTCGCGCCTGGGCGCGGACGCTGCGCGACGAGGTGGCCGAGCTTCTCGATGAGGCATACGAACGCCCCATCGAGATGAAGGACTGGACGCCCGAATTGATGATGTTCACCGACACTGCCCTCAAAGAAGAGCTTCGGCGGCGCGACAAGGCGAAGACGTAGGTATGGAAATTGTCGACACCGAACGCGGGCAGTTTGCGGTTAGGCGGAAGGGTGACGGGCCGACAGCGGTGTTTCTCCACGGGTTTCCGTTTGACTCCACAATGTGGCTCGACCAGATTTCTGGATTGAACGGTTTGGGTGAGCGCCTAGCCATCGACCTACGCGGGTATGGACGCTCCGAACCGATCCATGATGAGGTCGCAAACCTGGACGATCATGCGGGCGACGTTATTGCGGTGATCGACGCTCTGGGCATTCACAGAATGGATCTCATCGGGTTCTCGATGGGCGGCTACATCTCGTTGGCGATTGCGCAACGCTATCCCGACCGGCTCCGCTCGCTTGCCCTCGTCGACTCGAAAGCCGACGCAGACGCTCCCGCAGCCAAAGCGAACCGTGACACCGCAGCCCTGCGGGCGACGATCCAGGGCAGGGAGGCGTTGGCAATGGAGACTGTCGAACTGCTGCTTTCCCCCTCGGCCTCGTTGTTTGCCAAGGCCCGTCTTCGGTCAATGGTCGAAGCGTGCCCGTTTGAAACGATTGTGGCCGGTCAGGCTGGGCTGAAGCGCCGCCCGGATTGTCGGAAAGTCCTCGAATCGCTCACCGTGCCGTTCCTTGCTGTTGTTGGCGAAGATGATCGGATCACTCCACCAGAGCTTTCGGTTGCCATGGCCGACGCCGCCCCCGACGGTACGTCGGTGGTTGTTCCCGGTGCCGGTCACATGTCACCAATCGAGCAACCAGAGGCCGTCAATACAATCCTGCGCGACTGGCTCAAGACGGTCCGTTTGAACGTGTAGAACCGCTGCTGCGGGGCGTTAGCTCTTCGGTGTTGGTTCGAGATCGAACGATGTCCGCGCCTCGCGAGCGGCTTCCACGTCTACTCGGGATAGCAGGATTCCACCAGTCACGAAGAAGATCAGAATCGACAGGATGGCGGGTCGACCGGAGCCGGTCTGGAAGCTCACCACCGCAAAGATCAGCGGTCCGAAGATGGCGCTGAACTTGGAGAACACGGAGAAGAACCCAAAGAACTCAGCCGATGCCTCCTCGGGAATCATTGAGGCGTACAGCGACCGAGATAGTGCCTGGGTGCCGCCGAGTACCAACCCGATCGTTGCGGCGAGAACAAAAAATGGGACAGCTTGACCAGCAGGGAGAGAAAAACCGCCAATCGTGATGCCCGACCAACCGACAAGCGACACCAGAATTGCGTTTTTCGGTCCGATGGCGCGGGCCAGTGCACCAAAGGCCAGCGCGCCCCCGAACGCGACGAACTGCACAATGAGGAAGGCCAGCGCAATAGTCTTGAGTTCGAGACCCAATGTTTCTTCAGCGTACGCCCCCGAGATGTTGATAACGGTTTGAGTGCCGTCGTTGTACAGCAGGAACGCGACGACAAACATCATGAGGTGCTTCATTTTGATGATCTGCCTACCGGTGTTGACCGTTCGGGTAATCCCAAGCCTGACGTAGTCCCGCCAGGAACCACCCGAGATCGACGCTGCCCTTTCGGGGATGTGCATTCTGCCGAGTGCGAACCACGTAAATCCAATCCACCACACTCCGGCGCCGGCGATTGCGATGCGCACCGCGGTGCCGGTCTCTAGCCCGGTCAACGAACCGGGGCCCTCGCTAAATGTGATGAGCTGGAGTGCAAGCAGCAGGTACAGTCCGCCGCCGACGTAGCCGTACGCATACCCCTTGGACGACACCGAATCGATCGTTTCGTCCGTCGTGATGTCGACAAGGAACCCGTCGTACATCACGTTTGCTGCGACGAAACCAATGTTGGTAATAAGGAACAACCCGAGGAACAACGCCACCGAACCATCAGGGACAAGCGTCATGAGGATCATCACGAGACCACCCGTCACCGCGGCTGCGCGGAGGAACTTGCGTTTGGCGCCCGAGAAGTCGGCCACCGCCCCAAGGACCGGCATGATCGCGAACAACACGATCGCACCGATCGACACGACCCCGGACCACAGTGTCTGGCCGGACATCTGCACTCCGAACACGCCGTAACCGTCATCGGGCACGATGCCGTCGGTGAAGAACGGTGCGATTACCGCTCCCGCCATGACGATGTAGGCACTGTTCGCCCAGTCGTACATCGCCCAGCCGAATATTGTCCGTTTGTCGTTTACGCTTGTTCCCACCCGGTCTCCCATCCTGTGCGCCTGTCACGATAGATCGAACGACCCCTGTCATGCTGGACAGCATCGCTGTCGACTCGTCAGAGGCCGGCAGTGAAGGTGTCGTCGCAGCGAGTCTTCGGTAGTTCGGGACACGGTGTTTCGGCAACTCGGGCGGTGGCAGTGTGGCGACCCTCTCAACTATCACCGGACCGGCTTGAGCCCGCCGGTGCGCCTGCTCGCTCCGTGTCCGGTATCTTGTGTGGTGGAAGTACGTTGTCTAACGATTGGGTCCGCCGTTTGACGGGCAGCATTACGGTTGTTGGTTCGATCAACCACGACATCGCGGTTCGTGTGCCCCGCCACCCGGTGCCGGGGGAGACGATCATTGGGAGCGGGCATTTCACGTCTCCAGGTGGGAAGGGGGCAAACCAGGCAGTTGCGGCGGCCCGGTTGGGTGCGTCGGTGATGATGGTCGGTGCGGTCGGTGACGACGCACCTGGAGCGAACCTTGTTGATGGGTTGGAGGCCGAGGGAATTGACTGTACAAACGTTTCGGCAAGCACCCGCGTAGCCACCGGGATTGCCCTCATCACCCTCGACATGGCGGGTGAGAACTCGATCGTGGTCAGCCCCGGGGCGAACGGAACAGTGTCCGTAGACGACGTCACAATCAGTGCGGTTGCAGATGCGGTCGTCGTGCTTATCCAGCAGGAGATCCCGGCAGAGGCTGTCGCTGCGGCGGTGTTGCATGCAACAGGCAAGGTCATTTTGAACCCCGCACCTGCGCGCACCGTGAGTCCCGAAGTGTTGGCGAGGGTCGACGTACTTGTGCCCAATCGATCCGAGCTCGCCGCTCTCGCCGGGTCGGCCGAAGCCGGCTCGCTCGATGAAGTCGCCGACCAGGCGCACGGGATTTCAGGACCGGGTCTTGTGGTCGTGACGTTGGGCGGCGACGGGGCAATGATCATCGACGGCGAATCCGTCACCATCGTCGAGGCAGCTCCGGTGACGCCGGTTGACACTACAGCGGCCGGCGACGCGTTCTGCGCCGGGTTGGCGTTCGGCATCGCCTCGGGATGGGATGTCCCGAGGGCAGTGCGGTGGGGCGCTCTTGTCGGTGCGCTGGCCACGACTAAGGAGGGCGCACAGCCATCGTTGCCAACCCACGACGCCGTCATGCGCTTCGCCACATCGATGGGTTAGGCTCGCTGGATGTCTACCCGCCCAATCATCATCGACACCGACCCGGGTCAAGATGACGCCGTTGCCATCATGTTGGCAATAGCTTCTCCCGAACTCGACATTTTGGCTGTCACCGCCGTTGCCGGCAACGTGCCGCTCCCGCTCACAGAGCTGAACGCTCGCACGATCGTCGAGGCGTGCGGCAGACCAGACATACCGGTGTTCGCGGGCGCCGCAAAGCCAATGCTCAGAGACCTCGTAACGGCTGAACATGTGCACGGGAAGACAGGTCTCGATGGAGCGGACTGTCCTGCGCCGACGATTCGCCTCGCCCCAGGTCACGCCGCGCAAGCAATCGTCGATATCGTTCACAAGGCGGAGGAAAAGATCACCCTCTGTGCACTCGGACCGCTTACCAACGTCGCGATTGCCTTGTTACTCGATCCGTCGATCTCTGAGAATCTTGAACAGATCGTTCTCATGGGAGGGGGCTTCTTCGAAGGTGGCAATGTCACACCCGCCGCCGAGTTCAATATCTACGTCGATCCGCACGCAGCGCACATTGTCTTTGCGTCTGGGATCGATATCGTCATGATGCCGCTTGACATGACGCACAAGGCGATTGCCACTGACCCCGTGATACAACGGTTCGCCAACCTCGGCACCCATTGTGGTGACGCTGCAGCGGGGATGATTGGGTTCTATTCGCGACACGATTCCGAAAAGTACAGCGTCGCCGGAGCCCCGCTCCACGACCCCACAGTGATTGCCTATCTGATCGATCCCGAGCTCTTCTCAGGTCGAGCGTGCTCCGTGGAAATCGACACGCACTTGGGACCCTCGCTGGGTGCAACACAAGTCGACTGGTGGGACGTCACCGACGAACCTCCAAATGCAATGGTGATGCGCGACGTCGACTCTGAAGGGTTCTTTGATCTCTTGGTGGAACGGATTGCCGGGTTGCCGTAACCAGAACTCTTGCCCGATATGGCTGGAACATGAGCGCTACCATCGCGACCATGGGAACGTTGCAGGGGATTTCGGTCATCGAGCTCGGCGGGATTGGGCCGGCGCCGTTTTGCGGAATGCTGCTCGCCGACATGGGTGCCGATGTCATCCGTGTGGATCGGCCGAGCGAGGTTGAGGGCGGACTAGATGACATGCGGCGCGTGTCGGGTCGGTCGAAGAAATCAATCGGCATCGACTTGAAGTCAGCGGACGGAATTGACGTCCTGAAGCGACTTCTTGGTACCACAGATGTCTTGATAGAGGGATTCCGACCGGGCGTCATTGAGCGGCTTGGCATCGGTCCCGACGTATGTGAGTCCATCAACGCCCGGCTTGTCATCGGTCGGATGACAGGTTGGGGTCAGACAGGTCCCTACGCTTCGATGGCCGGGCACGACATCAACTACATCGGGTTGGCGGGTCCGCTCGGAGCAATCGGTCGCAGCGGCGAGCGGCCGGTGCCACCGCTGAATCTTGTAGGAGATTACGGTGGCGGCGCGCTCTACCTTATTGCGGGGATACTCGCCGCGCTTGTCGAGCGGGAGTCCTCCGGTCGAGGTCAGGTCGTCGACGTTGCCATGGTTGATGGGGTGGCGTCGCTTATGACACCGACCTACCAGCTCTTCGGGATGGGTCTGTGGTCCTCCGATAGGGAGAGCAATCTGCTCGACGGTGCTGCCCCGTTCTACGACACTTACGAGACTGCCGACGGGAAGTCGATGGCTGTCGGCCCCATCGAGCAACCGTTTTACAAAGCGATGCTGGATGGCCTCGACATTGACGAAACCGAGCTCCCCGATCGCGATGACCCGACGAACTGGCCGGCCCTTAAAGCCACGTTCACCGCTGCATTCAAGACGCGCACCAGGGATGAGTGGGAGGCGATCTTTGTCGGGACGGATGCATGTGTCACGCCCGTACTGGCGCTCGATGAGGTGGCGTCACACCCGGTTAACATTGCCCGTGATGTGTTTGTGGCGTCAGGCGATTCGTCTTTGCCGGCACCGGCGCCGCGGTTCTCTCGCACCCCTTCGAACGTTGGCGGTGACGCCCCCGAGCCCGGCGCTAACACCGACGAGATCTTGACCGCGGTGGGATACGGCTCCGAAGAGATTGCTGCACTGCGAGGCGTCGGTGCAATCTCTTGACCTTGCACACCTGACCGCGGCGCTTTCCGGTGCGTACGCCGTCGTGCTTGTTGCGAGTGGCGGTGCCAAGCTGCGATCGCCCGACCCCACACGGACCGCGCTGGCAGCGTTTCGACTGCCCGCGTCGCGACGGGCCGCCTACGCGCTGGGCTTCGTTGAAGTGACCTTGGGTGTGATGGTCTTGTTTGTCGGTGCGATACCTCAGCTAGTCGGCGGAGCGCTGTATTTAGCGTTTGCGGTGGTGGTAACCCCAGTCGTAACCGGCAGACTCGATCTTGAGACGTGCGGATGTTTTGGTGAGCGCTCTTTGGCGCCGGGCGTGGCGCACATCGCCATCAACCTCGTGGGAGCCGGATCATTTTTTGCTATGTACGTTGCGGCGTCACCGCCGTTCGTACCGATGGTTCGCGGAACGACGGTCGCCGCTGCCCTTGGTTGGACGGCCGGAGCCGTTGGATACGCCATCGGCGTCACAGTTGCCCTCACAAAGGGTACGATGCTCACTCGCGGTGCGGAAGTTCGATAGCACCGGGCTTGTGTCACCGGCTGCCGGCTACCGCCTCAGCCTAGGAGTGGAGAGCAATGAAGGTCATCCTTGTAGGTGCTGGAGCGCACGCCCGTCAAGTGTTACTGCGCCTTGGACCCCACTGGGATGTTGTGGTCGTTGACATCGACGAGCGTCGTTTCGAGCGTTTCAACGAGATCCGTGAATTTGACGCTGTTGTAGGAGATGGGAGTTCAGCACTTGTTCTCAAGCGAGCCGGCGTTGGCCAAGCCGACGCGGTCGTCGCCGCCACTGGCCACGACGTTGTCAATCTTGCGTGCGCCAAGATCGCGTTGGCTGAGGGTGTTATGCGTGTCATCGCAATTGCCCACGACCCGTTGCATGTCGACGAGTACACCGAGGCCGGGATTCACGTTGTGACCCCGGCCGCTCTGGCGGCGCGCCACATCGAAGTCAACTTGGAACCCCGGCGGGTCGTGTCGACCGCCTTCGCCGGAGGCAAGGCCGAGGCAATCGAGTTCTACATCAGTCCCGACACCCCGGTCGCCGGGAAGCGTCTTCGTGATCTTCACAGTGAGACGTGGGTGATCGCCGCCGTCTTGCGAGGGGAGCGGCTCATCATCCCTCATGGCGGTACGCAGATTCTTGCCGGAGACCGCGTCACTGTTGTCGGCGAAGCGGCGGACTTCGCAGCAATTGTCGCCACATTCACATCAGGGAAATCGCGGTTCCCTGAGGCCTATGGCCGCCGAGTTGCGGTAGTGATCGATCACGAAAACGACGTTGTAACGACCGGAGCTGCTGCAGTTGGGATGGTGCGTTCGACCCGGGCTGACTCGCTGCTTGTCGTTCAGCGTGATACCGGGCGCGACACCGAGCGCCAAGCCGAGCTCGACACTTTGGTCGCTTCGCTCGGTGCCGCAGAAGACGGCATCGACATCGAGGTGCGGACCACAAGAGAGAAATCTCTCGCTGAGGGCCTGGTTGCGATAGCCAGCGAAGAGAGCGTTGGGATCGTCGTGGCGCCCCCGCCACGAGGTCGCCGAATCGTTGCTCGATGGCGGGCAATGCGCGCGTTGAACGTCTACGGCCGTGTCGGGGTTCCCGTGTTGTTCGCGTCTCAAGAACCGGCATGGGAGGACACATTCGTGCTCTTGAAACGCACACCTGCCGGGGAGGCCGCAGCTCGTGTGGCGATCGACCTTGCAAAGGCGCTTGGCACTGATTTAATCGGCGTTGGCGTTGTTCCGCCAATATTTGTGACAGGTACCGACGAGATAGGGGAGGCTCGCGCTGCCGCCGCATGGCTGCGGGAAGAGGCCTCCGTGCAAGGCGTCGGGGTTCGGCGCAAGATTCGGCGGGGCAACCCCGTTCGAGTTATGGAAGAACTCGTATCGTCCAACGATCTGCTGGTATTGCCCATGCCGCGGCTCCCTCTGAGTTTGCGTCGGATCGGTATTGCTACGTACATGCTGGGTCGCGTCGGCGGATCACTGCTCGTGGTCCCGGAGTTGTCCTGAAACGACCAGCGGTAAGCCTGGTCGACGAATGTTCTGGCATACTGCACCGCTATGCGTGATTCACTAGCTGACTGGGTGCGAGCCCTACCGCTGCCCGACGGGGTGATTGTGGTCCTCCTTGCAATGGTTCCGATAATCGAGCTGCGCGGCGCCATTCCCATCGCGCTGGGTGTGTTCGATTTCGGCCGGGTACCGGCGTACCTACTCGCGGTTGCCGGCAATCTCATCCCGATACCGATCATCCTGTGGGTGTATCCTCCTTTTTTCTCGTTCACAGAACGACATGTTGGATGGTTACACCGCCTGCTCGCCAGGCTTCAGCAGTCGACCGAGCGTCGACACTCGGCACGGTTCAACCGTTGGCGAGATATTGCGTTGGTCAGCTTTGTGGCGATCCCGCTGCCGATCACCGGGGCCTGGAGCGGGTCACTCGCCGCGATCGTATTCAGCGTGCCCAAGGGGAAGGCGCTGGCGTTGATCGGCCTTGGTGTACTGATTGCCGGGGTCGTCGTCACGCTGTTCATCGAAGCTCTTGGGCTTTCGGTCGGGTGAGCCCCAATGCGCTGTGTCATTCAACGTGTTTCTTCAGCCTCGGTCACTGTCGCCGGCGAATCCGTTGGCGCAATCGGTCAGGGTCTGTTGATTCTCATCGGTGTTGGACAAGATGACACCGACAAGGATGCCCGTGTTGTGGGCCGCAAAGTCGCCAACCTCCGAATCTTCGAGCGGGACGGGAAGATGGACCTCGCGGTCGGGGATGTCGGCGGCGCGGTGCTAGTCGTGAGCCAGTTCACGCTGCTAGGCGCAACAAAGAGGGGCCGGCGTCCTTCGTTTACTGACGCGGCACCGCCAGATCAAGCTGAGCCGCTCGTCGACCTGGTTGTGACGGCAATTCGAGATTGCGGAGTACCGGTCGAGACCGGACGTTTCGGGGCTTTCATGTCTGTCTCGCTCGTCAACGATGGCCCGGTGACTCTGGTGATCGACACGGTCGACGGTGCAGTCGCGGGTTAGCTACTACTACCACCATCCTCCTGGATGTACTGCGTACCCGCATCACAGAATCGTGAGAAGTCGCAGTAGTGACAGGCTGGCGATGGCGAAGTGGCAAACGTATCACCGGTCGCCTCAGTCAGCAACGAGTTTATGGCGTCGCGTTTTTCGTCTAACCAGACTTGTGTCGCTTCGACCTGCTCGTGGACCAGTTTGCCACCGCCGAGATACACAAAGCTGACAAACAGGCGGTCGGGCATAGACCCCAGAGCGCCGTTTCGGATGGCTAGTGCGTACGCCGCAAGTTGTAGGAAACGGTTTTCTCCGGTTTTGGGTCGGCCCGATTTGAAGTCGACCACGTCCCATGTGTCTGGCTCGAATTGATACACGGCGTCGATCCGGCCTCGCACTCCGCCCGCTTCGAGGTGAAGGTCAATCGCAACCTCAGTGAAGATCGGCGATGTAGATCCGAACGGTGAATCGGTGAACGCAGCAAAGGCGGTAATGCCACGGTCAGCTTCGCCCGGCACGGTGTCGACGACGTCGGGGATGAGCTCTTCATCGAACCCGATGGTTCCCCGATTGTGCAGTTCGATGCGTCGGTGGAGTGCGGTCCCAGCGGCCATCGCGCCGGTCCTTCGCCGCGGCAACGGATCGACATGACTCCAGTAGTAGCGCTTTGCGCAGTCCCCAAGCGTGACAAGGCTCGTGACCGACAACTCCGCGGATCTTGTCGCTGTCTCATCGTCGGGTGGGTCGGGGAGCCCATCGAGGTGTAGTCCAAGCTGTTTCACGGCCGCATCGTAGGCCTCGGTGAGTGCTGCGTCGGTAGGGCGTTGCGAGTGCCCATCGGCGGCGGCCTTCAGCGCCTGTTTCCACCCGGACGGAAAGTGCGGATCGGGCGTTGGTGTATGGTCGGACAGCGTGAGCCGGTCGGGTCGGTCGTCAGCCTCCGTGTCGGGAAGGGCAAAAACGCCGGCTACTTGGGCAATAGTGTCGTATAGATCGGACGGTTTCTTGGACCGCACACCCGTGTGCCAATGCGAACCGGTGGCGTACAGCCTGCGCTTCGCCCTGGTAGCGGCTACGTATGCAGTACGCCATTCTTGGGCGGCATGGATCGCTCGAAGCAAGACGATATCGTCCTTTTCGACACCGGTGAGGACCGGGAATGTCTCCGGGTCAAGACGAAGTTCGAATGGCAGGCTCTGCGCACTCTTGAGGGGATTGTCGTACCTGACCGATTTTGTTGGGAAGACTCCTTCGTCGAGTGATGGGAGAAACACGGTGTCCCACTCAAGACCCTTTGCCCGATGCACGGTGAGTAGCCGTACTGCATCTTCCTGTGACGGTCGCGCGGTGTCGAGTTCCTCCGCGGCGCTTTCATCTGAAAGAATTTCAAGGTAGGCGACAAAGGTCTCGAGCGACGGTCTGCCCGTGAGCGGAGACCAATCGCCCGCAAGGTCCAGGAAGCGGTACAGGTTGAGGCGGGCGGACAGCGCGGCCGCCCGCGGGAGGGCGTCGATTTCGGACCATATCGACGTGAAGTCAAGGATGTTGCGACACAGAGTTGCCAGCGATTCGTGTTGCGCGCTGACGATCGCCTTGCGATACATGGTGCGGAACTCTTCAAGGCGGGTGCGAGCCTCGGCGTCGAGACCGGGGATGTCTTGCAGAGCCTCGATGGCTTCGATCAGCGAGCTGGTTGAATCCTGGTGGGTGGGTTTGGTGCGCTCTTGCCGAGTCCATCGCACCAGCGGCGCAAGATCGCCGAGACCCAGGCGAAATCTCGACCCCAACAAGACCCTGACGACTGCCGGCGAATCGTCAGGATGCGCAAGGAAGCGCAGCCACGCATAGAGATCGCTGATTATGGGGATGTCGAGGAGTCCGCCGAGCGAAGCTACATCGACCGGAATCCCATGGTCTTCAAGGGCTTGGCGGATGAGTCCGATCGACTTGTTTTTGCGGACGAGGATTGCGATCTCTCGCCACGCGATTCCCTCTTCGAGCGAGAGGCGATGGATCTCGTCGGCGATCCAGGTGGCCTCGGCGTTTAGCGATACAAACCGGCGGGTCTCGACGATCGCCTGCGCCGCGTTGTCGGTGGCGATGAGGGGCTCAAAGTTTGCGTCGTGGAGCTTCCCCCGGATCGCGTTTGCGACATCGAGGATGAGTTGGCCCGATCGTCGGTTCAGTGTTAGCGGCAGGGTGAGTGCAGGAGATCCCGAAGCCTGGCGAAAGTGGATAGGGAAGCCGTTGAAGTTCTCGAGAGAGGCCCCGCGCCATTCATAAATTGTCTGGTCGATGTCGCCGACTGCGGTGATCGGAAAGCCTTCCCCGAAAATGGCTTGGAGAAGCATCCGTTGTGCCGGGTCGGTGTCCTGGTACTCGTCGAGTAACGCAGTGTCGTACCGGGTTCGTATTGACTGGGCAACTTCGGGGTATGTGGTGACGAGCTCGTGCGCCTTGCCAATAAGGTCGCCGTAGTCGAGCACGTTGGCGGCTGATTTGAGGTCTTGATACCTTTCGACGACTCCGGCCAGCTCACGTCGTTTACGCCCGATCTCGTCGTCAACGAACGGAACTCGGGACGGGTGGACGAGATTCCCGCTGAGTTGCCGGCCGAGCGTTGCGGCTTCTCGAACACGCTGTTGCGGCGCGGTGAGATCTAGTTCTGCGTAGGTGCCACTTTTCACAGCCTCGTTGTAAAGAGTGAGCGTGAACCCGGCGCCGATGATTCGCGCGTCGCGTTCGACTCCAACCAAGGCGCCGAACTCGCGCAGGATGCTGAAGGCAAACCCGTGGTAGGTGGTCACCTCGACCTCTCTGCCTTCGGCGGCGAGACCCGGAAGGCGCGTGCGCAACCGCTCGGCGAGTTCTTCGGCGGCCTTGTTTGAAAACGTCAGCCCGAGGGTTCGTTCTGGGGCGAGGCCGTCGTCGATTGCGTGGACGAGACGCTCCACGATCGTCGTCGTTTTTCCGGTGCCGGCACCCGCGGACACACGGAGCGGCGCAAGTGGGGCGTCGATGATTGCTGCCTGCTCGGCGCTCGGTACGAATGTCATGCGAACGACTCGACCCCCTCGGGAAACTCTGGGCACACGAGGCGTACGGGACAGCTTTCGCATTTCGGGCCGGGTGTTGGCGGAAACTCGTGTGCTGCAATACCCGCGGTGATGCGGCGCAGTTCTTCTTCGACAGCGTCGAGCTGGTTGGGCTCGAATGTTCTGACCGCAAACGAGCTTGCGAGCTCTTTGGATGGGTACCAAAACTCGCCGCCTACCGATTCGTCGATCGCGAGGAGGCGTTCGTTGTTGCGTGAAGCAAGCATGTAGAAACCGAGTTGAAGCGAGATTGCAGCCTCGGCCTTGGTCGGGAGGTTCTTCGTCGTTTTGTAGTCAACGACGCGGAGGCCGTCAGGCGTGCGATCAATGCGGTCCGCGATGCCGGTCCATCTCACGCCATCGATGTCGAGTTCGAGACGCTGTTCGAGGCCGACGGGTTTCTTGTCGAACATGTTGTACTTGTAAAGGCGAGTGAGCGTTTCGACCGCTCGGTTGTGCCAGCTTTTCGCATACGGTTCGCCGGAGAAGTCGTTCGGATCGAATAACTTGTCGAGGTGTTCAAGAGCCTCGTCGAGGCTTGATGCTCGTGCGTGGTTGTCCCAGGCTGACCGTTCAACATCCTCAAAGATCTTGTGGATGAGGCTCCCGAACGTCGCTGCTGTGGTGGAGTCGGGACCGATGTGCAACTTTCGCTCGAGAACGTAGCGCCGCGGGCAGGTCGCGTACGACTCCCCTTGAGAGGGAGAGAGTCTGAGCGGCAGCGGGACGACGCCGAGATCGGTTCCCCGGGTGCGCATGCCTGCAAACTCAGCGACGGGTCGCAGACCCCAGCGACTGCCTTGTGCCAAGAGCGACATTGCGGCGCGGCGTTCCGTTTCTGCAAGCGCAGGATCGGCGGTTTTGCGTCTCAACCACGCCTCGGCTTCGGTCGGGGTTATCGGCATTCGGTCTTGAGGTCCGAATATGTTGGCCTCGATGACCGGTGTTTCACCGGCGACGACCGGGAGGAATCTCGACGGCATGCCGGCTCCGAGAGAGCCACCTGTTGATGTAGCGGTCCAGATGACTGCATTACGTGCTCTTGTCATCGCGGTGTACGCAAGGCGACGCTCTTCTTCAAGCCTGAACAGGCGATAGTTCGCGCTGTCGGTTGGCACATGCGCAAGCAGATGCCGGACACCCAGGTACGAGTCACCGGGTCGCAGGTCGGGGAACACACCTTCGACCGCGTCGGCGATAAATACGACGTCGAATTCGAGTCCCTTCGATTGGTGCAACGTAGAGATAACGACGCGATCTTGCATGGGCGCTCGATAGGAGAGCAGTGGTTGCGCCTCGAAGTCTTCGCTGTCGACGAGCGTTTGGTACTCCCGCAGCGTCGCCTCTGGATCGCGCTCATTCCATCGGCTGAGGACCTGTGAGAAGGAGGCCCAGGCCGCCCGCTCCTCCGCTCGCCCGGGGTCGTTTACGAGTTGTTTGATTGATGGAAGCCTCGACCAGATGTGCCAGAGCCCGTCTACGGCCGGCATCTCGGATGCCCAGGAGGCGTTGGAGAGTAGCTCTGCAAGCGCGTCGCCATCGGGTACACGACCGGCCAGGACGCCTGCAAGGGGTGTTGCTGTTGCTCTTGCGCTCGTCTCGATCTCGCGAACCTCGCCGACGGTTGCCCCGACCATCGGGCCCAGCAAGATGCGTCGAATCGCTTGACGGTTTTCCGCAGTCTCCTCGGTGTCGGAGATCGCGGTAATGAGGTCGAGTACGAATCTCACCGCGGGCTGATCGGTAAGCCGACTGTCGGGGACGTCGTGGGCGAGCCCACGACGTTGAAGAGCGCGTGAGAGCTCGTTCAGGAACCTTTGTTTCGATCGGACGAACACTCCGATTCGCGACAGCGGGACATTCTGCTCAAGATGGAGCCGGTGGATTTCTTGGCCAATCCACTCAGCCTCCTGAGTCTTCTGGCCGAATATGAGGCACTCAACGCGTCCACCCTCTCGTGCGGGGATGACGCTCCCAGGCGCACCTGGATCCTCCGGCGATATCACCCTCTGCGCAGCGGCAAGAACGTTTGCGGAAACGCGGAACGACGTAGTCAATGTGTGTCGCACCGTTGGGCCGGGGAAGTCCTCTTCAAACGATGACACATGTTGTGGCGTTGCACCGCGGAACGAGAAGATCGATTGGAAGGGATCGGCAACAACCGTCAAATTACGCGTGCCGGCTGTCAGCGCTTGCAGCAATCCGACTTGAGATCTCGTCGTGTCTTGATACTCGTCGACGAGCACATAATCTACCAGCGGATCGTTCTGAGGACCGCTGTTGAGGATCGCTACTGCACCGGAAATGACCATTGCGTAGTCGATCCGGCCGGTTGCGATTACTCGCTGTTGATAACGCCGCAAGAAGGCGGGCAGGGGTCGCCAATCGGGACGGTCTGCTGCCAGATGTTCAATGTCGTCGGCGTCGAGGAGTTGTTCCGTTGCGCGCAGGGCAAAGTCGGTGATTTCACGAGCAAAGGTCGGGGAGCGCAGCAGGCCTCTAACGAGGGTGGGCCAATCCTTCGGGTCTTCGGTGGCGAGAAGGTCGCGCACCATTGCGGTTTGCTCAGGACCCGTCAGGATCACCGGAGGATTGGGCCACCCCGCGGCATCTGGCCACCGTTCCACGATGCGAGCAGCCAAAGAGTGGTAGGTCGAGATGTCTAGGTTGCCGACCGAGTTGTCAAGGCGTGCGCGGATGCGTTGGGAGATGTCAGCTGCGCCACGTCGGGAAAAGCTCAAAATGAGAACTCTGTCGGGTGCGGCGTCCCCCGATTCGAGAAGATGAACGGCGCGCCGAACCAGGAACTCTGTCTTGCCGGTGCCGGGTCCACCAACAATGATCTGGGTACCACTGGAGTCGCCGATGGCGTCGTTCCAATCTTGTGGTGCTAGATCCATAAACCCGTTTCTGCTTTCGCAGTGCACGATAACGGGTGGGTGTGACGTGAACCGAGCATTGATTTCCTTCGTTCCCTGGCGAAGACTCACTAGGGTTCGTGCAACCGTCAGTATCGGAGGAGATGATGGTGCTTTCATCGCAGGCCGGAGCAGTGACCGAGTGGGATTCGCCCATGTTTCACGAGGCCGTCGATCAGTTCAACAGGGTTGCCGAGCTGATCAATCTCGAAACTAATATTCGCGAGCGCCTGTCGGTGCCTCAGCGGGCCCTGATCGTGTCGTTCCCGTTTCGCCGGGATGAATATGGCATTGTCGACACCGTACTCGGCTACCGGGTACAGCATCTCCTAACCATGGGACCGACCAAGGGTGGTATCCGATATTCCGAAGATGTCAACCTCGGAGAGGTCTCTGCGCTGGCGATGCTGATGACTTGGAAGTGCGGGATCGTCGGGTTGCCTTTCGGTGGCGCCAAGGGCGGAGTCCGTGTGAACCCGAGGGAGCTCAGCCGTGCTGAGAATCAGCGGCTAACGCGTCGTTACACCATGGAGATCATCAAGTTCATCGGCCCTAATCAAGACATCCCAGCCCCCGACATGGGGACTGACGAACACACCATGGGCTGGATTATGGACACCTACTCGACACACGTGGGTCACACCGAACCAGCCGTTGTCACCGGGAAACCGCCCGCCCTTGGAGGGTCGGTAGCAAGGCGAGAAGCGACTGGGCGTGGCCTGGTCAGCCTGATACCCCCCACCGCACACCATGTGGGGATCAAGGTCGATGGTTCGCGTGTAGTTGTCCACGGATTCGGCAACGTCGGCCAGTATGCGGCCCTAGCCGTGACCGAACTCGGCGCCAAAGTGATCGCGGTCGCAGACATCACGGGTGCCATTCACAACGATTCTGGACTCGACATCGAGGCGTTGATGGCCCATGTCAAAGAGACCGGCGGGGTTGTGGACTTCGCGGACTCTGACAAGATCGAGCCAGCGACGATTTTTGAACTTGAATGCGAATTCCTGATTCCGGCTGCGATCCAAGGTGTCATTACCGACGAGAACGCTCCTCGTGTAAAAGCGAAAGTGATCCTTGAAGGCGCCAATGGCCCGACCACCAACGCTGCGGATGCAATCTTGCGCGAGATGGGTGTGTTCATAGTTCCCGACATCCTGGCCAATGCTGGCGGTGTGACAGTCTCGTATTTCGAATGGGTACAGGACTTGCAGAACTACTTCTGGTCGGAGTCCGAGATAGTCGCTCGTCTGCGCGAAATCATGAACCGCGCATTTAGTGAGGTGTTGGATATCTCGATTCGAGAAAAGGTTGACATGCGCACCGCGGCGTTGATAAAGGGCATTCGCAAGGTGACTGCCGCGAAACTCGCACGCGGCGTCTACCCATAGTCGACCTGTGAATCGCAGCGCCCGACGAAACGGTCGAACTACGAGTTGTCAGGCCGGTTGGGGTTCCGTCTGCGTCTCTGCGTCTGACTGGGCTGGATCGGCGGTTGCGAAGGCTGGACAGATGTTCTGATATGAGCACCAGTCGCACAGACGCGAAATCTTGGTGGGGAAGTCGCCTGTCTCGATGGCGCTGTTGATAGTGGTCCACAGCTCACGGAGTTGGATCTCCATGTCGTCGAGCTGCTCATCGTCGATCGGGATCTCATACACCGTCGGGCCGGTGAGGTAGATCAGCTTGAGCCGGTCGGGTGTGCGACCGGTGCGGTGGCGAATCAGCAACGCATAGATCGTGAGTCCAAAAAATGCCTCGGCCGAAAAACGCTTTGGCGGTGCCTTGCCGGTTTTGTAGTCGGTAATGACGAGACCGTTCTCCGTCTCTTCCATCCGGTCGAGGATGCCGCGGATCACGATGCCGCCGAGGTCCTCACGCATATCGAGTTCGCGGTCGAGAGGCTCCAACGTACGCGGATCTTCTACCGAGAAATAGTTGGCAAGCACATTGAGACTGTCGATGCCCCAGGCACGTTCGTCATCAACATTGTCAAACAGGTCGGGGTAGTCGTCCTTTCTCAGTTCGACCCATGCCTCGCGGAAGAGGTCGTACAACTTCTGCGGTTCTCGATCGGGACCAGGGAGGTCGAAAAGCCGCTGCAAGGCGAGGTGGGCTGTAGTGCCCCTCGCCTGATAGATGGTCGGCGGCGACTCGATGCGGTCGATCGACTTGAACTTGAACAGTTGCGGGCACTGCTTGAAATCACTCGCCCGGCTCGGCGACAACGTCTCAAGGAGTTGCGGCCCGGCGGCCCCTTTTTCGAAAGCGGCGGCGGAAGTCGGTTCGGCGGTGTCTTGCGGCGGCGGATCGTGAGGTGTTGGTTCCATGGTTGGAACTATACGGCGCTCGTATGACAGGAACATTGCGTCGGAACTCGACTCGGGCTGTGGTCACGGCGACCTGGGTGGCTGCGTCACCAGTGGGACTGTCCGACGATTTGCATAACAGGCGACTGGAACTGGGGTGGGCGGTGGCGGCTCGCCGGTGCTCGCCCCGCACATCAAGGCTGCGACTGACGGGAGGGGAGTCGTCGTTCGGCTTGTCAATGCGGGCGACGAGACGGTAACTGCACAGATCGGCTCCGCACACATGCGTATTCTCTCTGCAAGGCGGCTCAGCCTGCTCGGAGAGCCGCAAGCTGCCCTTGACATTCAGAACGGTGCTCTCGAGCTGTCGTTCTCCCCGCGAGAAATCATGGCTGTTGAACTGATGGTTGAGTAGGGACCGCTTCCGAAGCAAGCGTCGACCAGCGGCGGCGCCGCGGAGTCTCAGTCAGTACCTCAGCCAGGCCCGGGGGGACGTACAGGTTGCAACCAGGCCATTTGGTAGTCGTCCTTGCGGTACGGATTCGGGTGGAGACGTGATGACGTCACCGTTGCGCGGACGAACAGCTCGTCGCCCTCGTAAGTGTAAGAGGCCGTATTGGCGTTCGTCTCGAACAGTACCTCCGCCGTGGGATTCGGTGTGCCGTCGGCAATTCTCGTACCGATGAAGCGTGTCACGTAGTCGAGCCCGGGTTCGGTAGCGATCACGAGTTCGTAACGACCGGCATCGTTCCGAAAATCGCGAAGGCTCACGCCGCTTGATGCGTAGAAGTCGCCTTGCCTCAGGGCGGTGACAATCGCATCTGCATCTCGTTCGCTACCCCGCACCATCACCCAGCCACGACCGGGGTTCGTTTCGCCGGTGCCCCAGTTGAAGTACTCGTGGGAGTCGTCGGTGGCTAAACCGAAGAGCAGGGGAAGGTCAAGCTTGGATGTCCTGAGTGTGTTCGCGAGGTCCCACATCTCGTCGGAGCTGGGATGGCCTGCGTCTCCCTCGTTTCGCACCGCGGAGTGGCCGTTGTATACCTCGAAGAAACGATCGTCAGCTATATGGGCGACATCCTCCCAGGACAGTGCCCAGCCCCAGTTCGGGTGGTTCACGTGTGCGAGCATCGGGCGGTCGAGTCGCAACGCCTGTTCGAGCACGGCCGTGATGTTGTTGTTCATCGTTTCGCGGGCCGACCGACCACCCTGCGGTGGAATCGCCTCTTCCACGTTCACCGCATTCACGTGGATATGGACGTCGTCGAACCTGTCTGTGATCTCCTCTCCCTCGATGAATACCAGGTCAAAGTGCGTGCGGAGCTCCTCGAGAGTCTGCAGGCGCATTTCTCGTCCGTTGTCGCCGTCGCGAATGTCAACTCTCTCAATCCCGAACTGTCTGACGAGCTCCTCCACTCGGTCAACCGGCATACCTCCCTCACCGAGTGGGACCCACTTTTCGCCGCGCGACAGTATGTTGTGATCGCTGAGGACCAGGAAGTCGTATCCGTGCGTCAGGTACCAGTCGGCTACCCATTCCGGGGCAGCGTTCCCGTCACTCCACAACGTGTGCGTATGGGTGTTCCCTTTGAGCCACGAATCTGTTGCTCCCCGCGCGGAGATCATCGAGCGCGTGCTTCGAGTAGTCGTGTGTCCATGTTGTAAGGCATCGGTAAAACGAGTGGTTGACCGTACTTGAACGTGTGGACAGTCGCAAACTGCCAGCAGGGAGGAGAAGTTATGCCTGCACCGTTCCCGAGGAGTTCCGGCATCGACGCCCTCGACGATCTTCTACGCTTTCCCTAACAAGGCAGTGATGCAACAACCACTAGAGACCGAGAGGGGAACCTCGCCCAGGGCGACTCAATCTCGGTGCAAGCGTCCACTGTCGGACATGAGGGCAAGTGGCGGAAGATCGGCTGGGTGTGGACGTTCGCCAAGTGGGCTTGATGCCATTGGTTGTGCGGTCTCCGTTTGGTGAGTGTGTCATCGACGAGTGGTCCGCTGGGACACTGCTACGGGCGCGATATCGTCCCGGTCGTGCGGAGCGCGAATCAAAATACTGAGTCGCGAAAACTAACTAGCGATTCGACTTGCGTTTCGTCTAGTCATCGCGTAACTTAAAGTTGTCGATGAGGGAAACCACATCGATGAATCTCCCGCAAGGGAGTGGCTGGAAACCCTACGGGGCGAAGGTCGGGAGAATCCTTAGGGAGACTTCAACGGGACGTCCTTCGGGGCGGCTCAGTCCGCAAGGAGACCGCTCTTTGAGCGGCCGGAACAAAGCTTCGGCTGAGATTCGGTCAGAAGGCTTTCGGGTCTGAAGGTGGCCGCAACGGGCACGGTCGGCTTAGGTCGGCCACAGCAGGTACTTCGGTGCCAGCTAGTGAGAACACCCCGAGAGGGCAGAGGTTTCGGCCAAAGCTTCCTCGGGGTTTCTCCGCGTTTGCGGGTCGATTGCGGCGTCGGGAAGATGGTGACTCGTCGGCGCGGCCACCGCCGGCAGCGCGGCATAGCGTCCGGAACGGAACGTAGGACCGGGATCGCGAATTCTGCTCTGTCCGTCGCTGTCGTCGTTACTGACCGGTTGAGGCGCACGGCGCTACACTGGTTCGTATGCGATATCCAGAACGTTTGCTGACCGATGACGAGGTCATCGTCAAGCAATTCCGGCCCCATTGGCGGATGCTGCTCATCCCGGTCCTGTGGGTGATAGGCGGGATCGTCGTGGTCGTGCTGGGTTACAACGTGGCGCCTTCCAACGGCACCTTTGACCTCATCACGGCTGGCATCGTTGTCGTTGGTCTTGTTCCGGTCGCGTTCATTCCCGTCGTTAGCTGGTGGTTCACATCGTACGTATTGACCTCAGAACGGCTGATAACCCGCAACGGCATCCTCTCGCGCAGCGGCATCGAGATCCCTTTGGAAAACGTGAACGATGTGAAATTCACGCAGACCATCTTTGAGCGCATCCTCAAAAGCGGCGACCTGTTGTATCGAGTCAGCGGGAGAAAGCGGGCAGAGCCGGTTCGTTGACATTCCGCGCCCCGAAGACTTCCAGTCCCTCCTCTACAAGACCCGCGAGTTGCGGACACGAGGTCCAAACACGCCTGACGTACCGACCGCGCCGATCCAGTCCTCGGAGATGGTTTCGATGGACAAACTTGAGCGGCTAACCAAACTCCATTCGGACGGCGTGATCTCTGACGAGGAGTTTGCTCAGAAGCGCCAACAGTTCCTCGACGAGCTCTAACCCGCCCTATCGACGGGCTTTGCACCGCCCTACCCGCGCACCAACGGACGCCAAACGCGCAGTGTGTTGTCCGGTCAGTCCTGAGCGTCACCCGGGCTGTTTGCACCCTCGAGCACGAAACTACTGACCGTCTCGATGTGGAATGTCTGGGGGAACATGTCAACCGGCGTGCAATGCTCAAGTCTGTACCCGGCCCGGGCCAGTAGTTTTGCGTCACGGGCAAGGCTCGCCGGGTCGCAAGACACGTATGCGATGCGCGACGGCAATGCTGCAGTTACCGCTTCGACGCCCTGCGCGCCGAGACCCGCTCTGGGGGGATCAACGACAGCCTTTGTCCAGTATTCGTCCAGCGTGCGAACTCGTTCTTCGACCGTACCTCTTGAGATTGCTGCCTTGGCACCGAGATGGACCCGTAGATTGCGGCGCAGGTCGCGCACCGCAAGCGGGTGTGACTCGATTGCTAAGACTCGTTCGGCCGTCTGGCCGACAGTTGCGGCGAACAGTCCGCCGCCCGCGTATGCATCGAGCAACGTGTCGGTCTTGTCTACCAAGAGGATGTCAGAGACCAGCGCTACCAGCAGTTCTGCGCCACGCGTATTGTTCTGGAAAAACGCATCTCCGGTGATGCGTAAATCGGTGTCGTGAATGCGTTCGATCATCGTGCAGGTTCCGACTACCGGCGTGAACTCCGCCCGCTGGCGGTGGCCGACGTCGACACCCCACGTGTCAGCGTGCGACGGAATCTTGCCCTTAACCACAATCAGTGCGTCGTCTGTGTTTTGCGATGCGCGAACTGTCAGTTGCTGCACGCCGTCGAGCGGTCCGAGCCGATTTACGATCTCGGCTATTTTTGGAGACATCAAATGGCACTCGTCGATGGCTGTGAGGTCACGACTCCGTGGTCTTGCGAACGCCAGACGCCCGTCCTTGATCTTGAAATCCATTCGGTTTCGGTACCGGTACGCATCACTCGGCCCCAGAATATCCTTCACCACTGCCGGGTCGATGCTTCCGATGTGCGACAATTGGCCGGCGAGGATCTCTCGTTTCCATGTGCGCTGCAAGTCGATCGGCGCGAACTGCCATTGACAACCCCCGCATGTCCCGTGATGTTTGCACGGGGGATCGATTCTGTGGGGCGAAGCCTGTCTGATTTCGACGAGGTCGGCACGTGCCCATGACCCCTTGTCGGTGGTGATTGAGGCAATGACTACCTCGCCTGGCATGGCTCCGGCTACAAAGTGCGTTTTTCCATTGGCGCGTGCTACTGCCTCGCCGCCGTTGGCCATATCAGTGGTTTCGAGTTCGATCATCTCCGTAACGGTAGCTTGCGGGCAGGGGAGCGTTAGCCAAGATAAGGTATGCGCAGTTGAATTGAGGAGTCACTATGGCGATCGTTTTCAAGAGTCCGCATCCCGACGTCGAGATCGGCACTGAGTCAGTCACGGCGACTGTATTCGCCACCGCAAGGGAGCTTGGTGACAAGCCGTTTTTGATTGATGGAACGAGCGGTGAAGTGCTCACCTATGCCGACGCGATCGATGGGATCTACCGGGTTGCGGGAGGTTTGGTGCACGCGGGGCTAGCGAAGGGTTCCGCGGTCGCCATCGTGGCCGCCAACTCTCCTGACTACGCCCTCGCGTTTCACGGTGCGTTGACTGCCGGCGGTATTGTGACCACGATTAACCCGACGTACACGGTCGACGAGATCGTCCATCAACTCCGCGATTCGGGGGCGAAGGTCATCATCTGCGGATCGATGTTTGCGGAGAACGCCGTCGCCGCCGCAGCAGACTGCGATGTCGAGAAGATCTACACGTTCGGCGCTGTCGAAGGTCTCACGCCGTTCGATTCGCTCAAGGCGAGTGATCCGATCGCGGCGCCGGCCGAGATCGATGCGGTTAACGATATTGCGGTCGTGCCGTATTCTTCAGGCACAACCGGCCTGTCTAAGGGCGTCGAGCTCACACATTTCAACCTCGTTGCGAACCTCGCACAGTCTCACCCGATGCTCGGCGGATCAGACGACGCCGTAGCGGTTGCGGTTCTGCCGTTCTTCCACATCTACGGGATGCAGATCTTGTTGAACGGGATAGCGTTCGGTGGCTTGACCGCGGTCACGATGCCTCGTTTCGACCTCGTGCATTTTCTCGAGATCCTCCAGAACTACAAGGTGACACACGCCTATGTCGTACCACCGATCATCCTTGCTCTGGCGAAACATCCGATCGTTTCCGACTACGACCTTTCTGCGCTCGTTCGGGTCGTTTCTGGCGCGGCGCCGCTTGGAGCCGATCTCGCTGACGAGGCTTCGCGTCGTATCGACGCCGAAGTGGTGCAGGGATACGGACTCACCGAGGTGTCACCGGTGAGCCATGGCACATTCCCAGGTGACTACCGAGCCGGATCGATCGGGACGCTCATCCCAAACACCGAGGCCCGCATCGTCGATCCCGAGACCGGTGAGGACTGCGGCATTGACACCGACGGTGAGCTTTGGTTGCGGGGCCCACAGGTCATGAAGGGCTATCTCAACAATCCCGAGGCGACAGCGGGATGTATCGACGGCGGCGGGTGGTTCCATACTGGGGACATTGCAAGGGTCGACAAGCATGACCACTTTTACATCGTCGACCGGCTGAAGGAACTCATCAAATACAAGGGCTTCCAGGTGCCCCCGGCGGAGCTTGAGGCACTGCTGCTTTCGCATCCTGAAGTCGCCGACGCAGCAGTCGTGCCGGTGCCCGATGTCGAGGCCGGCGAGCTACCGAAGGCGTTCATCGTGCGCGCCCCGGAGAGCGAAATCAGCGGCGAAGCGATCATGGTGTACGTGTCCGATAAGGTTGCGACCTACAAGCAGATCCGCCTTGTTGAGTTCATCGACGAGATCCCCAAGTCGGCGTCCGGGAAGATCCTCCGACGTCTGCTGCGCAACAGATAACGCCGGCGCACCCAACGCGTAGTGGCGGCGGGGCTACCATCCGGCCAGGGTAGGGTCGTACGCTCGGAACGAATTGAGAGGGAGCCGCCTTGGCCGACACTGCTGACATCGTCATAATCGGCGGGGGGATCATCGGGCTTTCGATCGCCTATCAAACCGCTCGTCGGTCGGACCTGCGAATCGTTGTCTGCGAAAAAGGCGCTGGTATCGGCGAAGGTTCGACTGGGTATTCCTCGGCGATCACACGCCAAAGATATACACACGAGTCGATGGTCCGGATCGCTCGCGACGGCAACAACGTGTTCCGCAACTGGGCTGAGTACACGGGTCTTGATAACCCGGCCGCCCGATTCAACGAGATTGGCGTGGTGTGGATGACGGGAGAGCCGCGAAAGCAGCTTGAAGAGGAGGCCGCCCGGATGCGGTCTCTGCGCGTCGATGCTGTGGTTATTGGCCCGGACGAACTCGCTGAGCTGTTTCCGTCGCTTGACCCGTGCCTTGAGCCACTCGACCTGACCGGCGAAATCGATCACGAGTGTCGGGTGGGCGAGGCGTTCCTCTTCGAGCGCGATGCAGGGTATTTCGACGCGATGAGCGGCGCTCGCGACCTGGTGGAGGCGAGCCGACGAGAAGGTGTCGATATCAGATTCTCGACCGAAATTGTCGATGTGCGCACGACCGGTGGCCGCATCGATGGTGTCGACCTCAAAGATGGTTCGTCCATCGACACACCAATGGTGGTCAATGCGGCCGGTCCGTGGTGTCTGCGGGTTAACGCAATGCTCGACTATGACCCCGGATGGGAGTTGGTACCCACCAGAGTGCAGGTCCTCCACCGCAGCATCCCTCCGTCGTTGGGGCCGCTGCCGGTTGTCGGCGACGGATCCAGTGGCATCTACTTCCGACCGGAATCGAACGGTCAGTCGATCATTGTCGGCTCGTTTCTCGAACGCGACGAAGAGGAGGCTGTCGACCCGGACCATTACTCGAACAACGCTGATCGCAGCTTCATTGAGGAGAAGGTCATCGGGTTACATCACCGAATCCCCGAGCTTGAGTCGCGGGGAACTCTTGGTGGAATTGCGGGTCTGTACACCTGCAACCGTGTCGATGTTCATGCCATCATTGGAGAGACGCCGATTGACGGGTACCTGATAGCAAACGGGTTCACCGGGCACGGTCTCAAGGAGTCACCGATGATTGGGTCCATGATGGCGCAGCTCATAACCGGCAAACGAGCTAGCTTTGATACCGATGTTGAAATCACGTTTCTGTCTGCTGATCGCGACCCGATCGCGGTCGCGACGATGAACGTCTTGGCCTAGGTAGTCGAGACAGCGTCATGCGTCATCCACGCGACCAAGGCGACGGCCATTCCGGTCACCAAGGTGGCCATATGCTCGGCGCTCCGAAGAATTTCATGCATTTGATCCGCTGCTGGCGATCCGGGATCACCACCCACGCTGTTGCGTTGGCCGCCCCGACCGACGGCGAGACGATGCTCGATGTCGGCGCCGGTATGGGTGCCGGGGCTTTGGTCGCCGCACGCAATCCCGGCGTTCGGGTCGAATGCCTGGAGCCGTCGGTAGTCATGCGAACGATTTTCAAGGTGCGTCGATTGGTCCACCCGAGGCGTCGATCGATCGCTGTGCATGCGTTCGGTGCGGAGTCGATACCTCTGGGCGACGACTCTGTCGACGCCGCCACGATGGTGAATGTTGCTCATCATCTCGACGACGAGGTTGCAGCGATCTTGGAATTGCTGCGGGTCATGGGTCCGAAGGCGAGATTGGTGGTCATCGAAGGCAATTTCGCCCACGACCGACATCCGTTGCATTGGTTTTCAAAGCGACGAAATCGTGGGATGGTGGCCATTCTCACGGTTTTCACTGCGACTTTGATCTCGAACGGTTCGTGTCCCGCGCATCAGATGCCGGGTTCTCAAGCTCGTCGATCGAAGATGTGGTCATCGGTGAGGTGACCGTCCGCCGAGTGGTGCTCACAAAGCCATGAAGATGTTCAGCCAGTCATGCGAGGAGGAGAGATGAAGACAATCGGCCTCCTCGGTGGAATGAGCTGGGAGTCCTCCGTCGAGTACGAACGAATCATCAATCAGGAAGTACGTCGCCGCCTGGGCGGTACCCACTCGGCGAGCCTGCTGATTCGTTCATACGACTTCCATGAGATTGAAGCTCTCCAGCAGGCGGGTCGCTGGGACGAGGCAGGCGATCTGTTGGCCGCTGACGCGTTGGTTCTCGAACGGGCCGGCGCCGAGGTCATAGTGTTGTGTACCAACACCATGCATCGTGTTGCGCAACAGATAGTGTCATCCATCTCGGTGGCGTTCGTGCACATAGCTGATGCCACCGCCGCAGCGGTGCGCGTCGCCGGTGTTCGCAGGGTTGCGTTGCTCGGTACCGAGTACACCATGGAACAAGAGTTCTACCGTGGGCGTCTCGAGGAGCACGGTCTCGAGGTGTTGGTACCCGATGCCCACGACCGACGATACATTCACGACGTAATCTTCAACGAGCTGGTCCGCGGCGTTGTGAACCCGGCTTCCAAGGCCGGTTTCATCCGAATAGTCGACTCGCTCGTCGCCGGCGGTGCAGGAGGTGTAATTGCCGGTTGCACCGAGATTGAGTCGCTAATCAGGGACGACGATGTCAAGGTTATCTACTTCCCAACTACCCGTATCCATGCGCTCGCCGCGGTGGAAAAAGCCTTCACCTAGGACTCAGATAACTGCTCGATCTGTCTGGTGTGGGAATACAAAGACGTTCTATAGCGTAGTGTGGAGGCACACCGAAACCTCGTGATGAAGGAGACTCAAGATGCCTGCCGTCACCGTTGACAATCCCTTGCTACTGCCCAAGGTGCCGACTCCGGCATCAGCAGGCCACCGTGCGCGGAGGGTGAAGTCGTTGACCACTGCTCCGCACGGTTTCGAGGGCGAGGGCTTCCCGGTCCGTCGGGCCTTTGCGGGCGTTTCGATGGAGGACCTTGATCCATTTATCCACCTCGATCAGATGGGGGAGGTCGAATACGCTGCCGGTGAGGCCAAGGGCACGCCATGGCACCCACACCGCGGTTTCGAGACCGTGACCTACATGATCGACGGTCAAATGGATCACCAGGACTCGAACGGGGGCGGCGGGTCAATCACCAACGGAGACACCCAATGGATGACCGCGGGTTCGGGGATTCTCCATATCGAGGCTCCGCCGGAGGCGCTTGTGGCGTCGGGTGGATTGTTCCATGGGACCCAATTGTGGGTCAATCTCCCGAGCAGACAGAAGTTCCTCGAACCGCAGTATCAGGCCCTGGGTCGCGACGACGTCGTGCTACTTTCGTCTGGCGATGGTGGAGCCCTGGTGCGTCTCATTGCTGGAGATCTCGGCGAACTGCAGGGACCTGGCAGCACTCACACCCCGATCACGATGATCCACGCCACGGTGCAGCCAGACGCCCGTCTTGAGCTGCCGTGGCGGGTCGACTTCAACGCATTGGTCTACGTTCTCAACGGCCGTGGTACGGTGGGGCAAGAGCGGCGACCCATCCACTCTGGCCAGCTTGCTGTCCTCGTCGATGGCGACTATCTCACCGTTACCGCCGACCGGGTGCAGGAGGGACGCAGTCCCGAACTCGATGTTCTGATCTTGGGCGGGCGACCGATCGGTGAACCGGTTGCCTGGAGCGGTCCCTTCGTGATGAACACTCACGCCGAACTCGCTCAGGCCTACGACGACTACCAGAGTGGCAAGCTCGGAACGGTGCCCGCAGTTAGCCATTCGCGGTCTACCTAGGGCGGATCGTCATGGGCGGTAGGTTCGGCCTTTTGGTCGAAGGTCATGTGAGAGGGTTGGGTACACGCGGTTTACCCAACGGCACAGCACCGGACGGGTATCCATTGGATCGATGATTTCTTCGATGTCGAACGCATCGGCCGTTCGGATCGGGCTACGGACTGCGTCGAACCTTGCGACAAGTTCAGCCCGCAGCGCGGCGGGGTCGTCAGCCGCTTCAAGATCGCGGCGGTACGCCGCCTCAATACCTCCTTCAAGCGGTAGCGACCCCCAGTCTCCGCTGGGCCACGCCACACGGTCGTGGGGTGTAGTTGCGTCAACCATCGCGGCGCCTGCGACGCCAAATGCTTTTCGCACTATCACCACAAAATATGGCACTGTCATCTGGTAGAGCGCTGTCATCGTGCTGACTCCGTGGCGTAACGTCGCGGCAGACTCGGCGGCTGAGCCGATTGCGAATCCGGGTTGATCGACGAAGTTGACGATGGGCAGTCGAAAGGTGTCGCACACATCGACCAGTCGCCGAAGTTTCTGAGATCCGAGAGCTGTGAGGGTGCCTCCAAACACCCGGGGGTCGGCTGCGAGAACCCCAACGGGTACCCCATCGATTCTGGCAAGACCTCCGACTACCTCCCGGCCCCATTGGCTACCGATCTCGAAGAACGAATCTTCGTCCGTCACAGAAACGATGATGTCTCGACCGTCGTATGGGTGTCTTGTGTTTCGTGGAATAACATCCCCAAGACGCCTGTCACGTCGCGCAGGGTCATCCGCTGTGGCTGTGCGTGGAGGTGTTGTCCACACGTTCGGCGGCAAATACGATAGGAACCGGGAAATGGCTTGGAACGCCGCTTCTTCATCTGTCACCACGTTGTCGATCAGGCCGTTTGCTCCGTGGACAGCGGATCCTCCGAGTGCTTCCTTGTCGAGATCCTCGTGGGTCGCATATCGCACAATTGGTGGGCCTGCGATGAAGATCTGCGATAAGCCCTCGACCATTACCGAAAAGTGTGACAGGGCAACCCGTGCTGCCGCAATCCCTGCAACCGATCCGAGAGCGGTGGTACGTACGTGCGGCCGAGGTCGAGGTATGAGGCTACGGAGCCACCACCTCCGCTTCCGTCAACAAGTCTCACAATTGGCACCCGATGGCTACGGGCACGTTGCTCGGCATGGATGACCTTTTCCCAGATGGACGCTTCGGCTGATCCACCTCGAATTGTGAAGTCGTTACCGGCGACGACGACATTGCGACCGTCGATGCGTTCGCGGACGGTGAGTTTGCCGCGAGCACGATGTCGCTTGACTCGGTCCTCTCCTCCGAGGAGCGCGGCGAGACGTCGACGTTCGGCGAGTTCTTCAAGTTCTTCGGACCATGGCATGGACGTACGCTACCGCGTCTGGCCGCAGCGTGACACTGGGGAGTGGTCGGCCTGCATGACAGTGTTAGACGTGTAGGCGCGTCCGGAAGAGCCCCGTGCAAAGCGATCCGGATGGTACCCGGACAGGCGGTGCCGCACCGACGGCCGCTCCTGATACCGGCGCAACCTCTGCCGACGGGAATCGGCAGGCGCGGAACCGCGCTCGTGGCGGTTGTCGGACGAAGCCAGAGGCAATGTGCGGCTTGAGCGCCGGCTTTGGCCGACAAAACACCAAGAAATCCAGATCGCCAACCCCGCGGCATACAGCGTGTTGGGTTTCGCAGCGGGCGAGCTTGTTGGAGTGTCGGTCGTTGATCTACTTTCATTGTTTGATCCTGAACGTGCACGCCAGTCGCTCGCCCGGGTCGTGTCTGGTGATGCGTCGCGCACGATTCGCGACGTTGGCTTCGCTACCGCTGAACGAGAGGAAGTATGGGTTGACCTCACGCTATCGCCGATCAATGTCGAAGGCCGTCGCGGCGTCCAGATAGTCATCGTCGATCAGACGATGCGCCACATCGCAGAAGCGGCCGTACGGCTGTCGCAGCATCGATTCAGGATGGCGTTTCTGGGGTCAGCCACCGCCGCCGTGCTTGTCAATCTCGACGGTAGCATTGCTGAGGCAAACACGGCGTTCATCGACATGGTCGACTCGGACGCAGGAGAGTATCCGAAACGCCCGCTGGGACGGCGGTATCGATGAAAAATCGAGAGACGAACTCCTCGCGTGGGAAAAAGCGGCGCTTTCGGATCCGACCGCGGAGATTCGGTCGGAGTTGCAGGTACACACGGTGAAAGGGGCACTCGTCCTCACCCTTTTCAATGCGGCGGTGCTGCCAGGAGTGGATAGCAGCGCTGAGTACTTCATCGCTCAATTCCATGACATCACCGACCTCAGGGCGGCACAAGCTGCGCGTCGAGCGAGTGACCGACACTACAAGAGCCTGTTCGACCGGCTACCCATGGCCCTGTGTCGCATACACGCTGACGGCACGATTCTCTCCATGAACCATGCACTCATGAACGTGATGGGGATCTCGCACCATCGGGAGTATCAGGATCGGTCGGTTGCCAGTTTCTATGCAGACGCGGAGGAAGTGACACGTTTTTTCAAGATTATGGAGGCGGACGCTGTCGTCAGAGATTTCGAGACGGAGCTTGTTCGGTTGGATGGCACGAAGCTGCGAGTTCGGATGAGCGCGAGGGAGGTCCGTGAGGGCGATAAGGTGGTGTTCGATGCCGCGATCGTAGACATCTCAGAGCAGCGGGCTGCCGCGAGAGGACTCTCGTTGCGCGCAAGATACAGTGCGGCCGTCGCAGAACTCGGCAGCCTCGCGCTTCGCGAAACCGAGACCAAGAATTTCTTCCGCTCAGCAGTGAGGATGCTCGCGGAGCTTTTCGATGGCTGCTCGGTGGTGATTCTCGATCTTCCGATGGTGTCTGGGTCGTGTGCGCCAGATCTTGCGCAACCTCATCTCAAACGCGATCAAGTACGGTGGCGACAAGATCGCAGTGTCTGTTCGCGTCGACGGCGATGTCGCCATACTTGCGGTCGCAGACGACGGGCCGGGCATTCCCCCGCATGAGCGGGATCATATCTTCACACCGTCTGGGAGGGCCCACGACGTGCCGAGCCAGCCGAACTCGATCGGTCTCGGACTCACCGTGTCGTGCACGCTCGCACGGCTCATGGGTGGCGACCTTGTGTATACATACAACGGCACGAGCATGTTCGAGTGTGAGCTGCCGCTCGCGCCGAGCCGACCTTAGGGTGCTGCCGCGTTACATTGCTTCGACAAAGCTGGTAACAACGTTCTCCAGCGCAATCGTATGGTCAGCGCCGAGTGATACATTCGCCACCCGCCGGTGGCGCTGTCTCAGGGCCGCGTAGTCTGCGGTCGCCTGAGCGGCCATGAGTTCGCCGAATGAAAAACTCCTACCCGGGATGGGCAGATCGACCGGAGCGTGCCCGACGATCTCCACGAAGATCCCCGAGCCGGGTCCGCCTTTATGGAGTTGGCCGGTCGAATGCAGGTAGCGGGGCCCGATCTGAAGGACGGTCGGCAGACCGGTTAGGGAGCGAATGTTTTCCACGAGACCTGTGAGCGCTTCACCCATCGCAAGGTCGTTATCAACGTAGGCAAGCACGACGACATAGTCAGTGACGCGTCTATCCGCTAGAAAGGACACCAACCTGGACCCGACTTCGGGGTCGTCGGCTTCGATCTGCTCTGAGCTTGAAACCTTGAGGGTACCGTCGAGTGCTTGTTTGGCGAGGTTCTTGGCGAGTTGCACGTCTGGCTGGTTGAACGGGTGTATTGCGAGCACGATGCCCGCAAACGCGGTTGCCACCTCAAGGAGATACATCGCTGCACCTAGATCGTTTGCCGAGTCGAGACGGAGGTGAACTGACGGCGCTTCGGACATGGTTGTAGTCAGCGGATCGTCAACGGTGTCGATGTACAGCACCACTCTGTCGGTCCCCCATTTCGCGGAGTCTTCGCTAGCGGCCGTTGGGATCGGCACGATGCCGGTGCCGTCTTTCCCCGTTGATTCGGCGACCAACTGCTCAATCCAAGATGGCAGTGCGGCAAGTTCAGCGTTGGTGACGATGGTGAGCTTGTCTCGCCCAGCGGCTACCGACTCTCCCCACTGCGCACCCAGACGCACCCCGGTGTGGTCCTGTGTCGACGCTTCATCGAGCACATGAGCCGCGGACGCGGCGACAAGTGTCTCAGTGTCGATTCCTGCTGCGGCCGCCGGCACTAACCCGAATGCGGTCAATGCGCTGTACCGGCCGCCGACATTTGGGTCTGCCAGAAAGACGTTGGCAAACGATCGATCCGCGGCAAGTTTCGCCAGTGAAGAGCCGGGGTCGGTCACTGCTACGAAGTGGTCACCGGGAGATTCCACAGCTTGCGAAACAGCGTCCCACGCGTGCGCGAAAAGAGACATCGTTTCAAGGGTGCCACCCGACTTGGAGGACACGATGAACCCGGTAGCCGACAGGTTCTTCGGCATCAGACGGCGTACCGCAGCCGGGTGAGTTGTGTCGATGACACGAAGCGCTCGTGTTGTCTCTAAAACAGCTCCCATGACCTCGGGGGCCAGGCTCGATCCCCCCATCCCCAGCACGACTATCTCTTCGAATGAGTTCGCGTCAGCCCATCTTCGGGCGGAATCAAGGTCTGCCTCCAGCTCGTCGTAACGCGATGGCAGCGTGATCCAGCCGACGCGGTCTGAAAGTTCGGGCGTGTCAGCCTCGCCCCAGACTTGTGTGCGTCCGTTGGCGACATCAGCCACCGTGTTGGACGATTGCCACTCAGCAAGACGGGCTGCGACCAGCTCGGTGATGTTGCCATTGGCAAATGTCGTAGTGATCATGCCTCGGCCAGAAGTGTTAATTTCTCCCGGATCGTGTTCAACAGAGAATGGAAGGCATCGGCGAATGAACGTACACCAGCAATCTGAAGGTCCGCGGTGATTGTGTCAAAGTCGATGCCGACATCTGCGAGTTCTGCAATCTGAGACCGAGCTTCGTCAACGTCGGTTGTGAGGGCTGCGGGGTCGATCACGCCGTGATCTCGGAAAAGTTCGAGCGTGGCCGGTGGGATCGTGTTTACGGTGTTCTCGCCGACGAGCGCGTCGACATAGAGCGTGTCTGGATAGTTGGCGTTCTTAGTTGAAGTAGACGCCCACAGCACCCGTTGTGCCCGGGCGCCGGCGGCGGCAAGATCTTCGAATCGCGGGCCTTCGAACAGTTCCTGGTATCGGGCGTAGGCGAGTTTGGCGTTCGCCACCGCGATTTTGCCACGCAACGTTAGGGCAGCGTCCGTTCCGACGGCTTCCAGGGCAGAATCGACTGCTGAGTCGACACGACTCACAAAAAATGACGCAACCGAAGCGACGCCTGTCGGATCGGATCTGCGTTCGAGTCCTCGAATGAACGCCATGGCGACATTTTCGTAGTCGTCCATCGAAAACATGAGAGTGACGTTGATGTTCAAACCATCGGCGATGAGGTCCTCAATCGCGGGTATTCCAGCATCTGTCGCTGGGACTTTGATCATCAGGTTCGGACGGTCAACGCGGCCCCAAAGCCGTTTTGCGTTCGCGATCGTGGCCGTCGTGTCGTTTGCGATAGTCGGGGAGACCTCGAGGCTAACAAAACCGTCTGCACCGCGCGAGCTGTCGTAGATCCCGGCGAGGACGTCGGCAGCTCCCTGGATATCTTCGACGGCTAGTTCCTCAAACGCAGACTCAGCGCTGCCGCCGGCGTTGATGACTCTGTGGATTTGGCGGTCGTACTGTGCTGACGTCGCAATTGCGCTCTGAAAGATCGACGGATTCGATGTCAACCCGCGCACGCCGTCTTCGACGAGGGAGACAAGCTCACCATTGTTGAGCATGTCACGGCGAATAAAGTCGAGCCACACCGACTGCCCGGCTGCGTCGAGTTCTTGGAGCTTGTTCATTGGGATGTCCTTTCGAGCAGGCTCGTCACCAACAGGGTGATGGTCGGTGAGGATGCCTGGCTAGGTCCCAAGAGTAGCAAATGTGCCCGTTGCGAAATTCCCACATGGTTGTTCGAAGCTTCTGTTTGACTCCAGAATCGCTCGCTTGGGGTTCTTAGAACTCCTCGAGAATCTGGAGGACGGAGGCACGCACCGGTCCGAGTTCTCCTTCGCGCTGTAGTGCGTATGCAATGTTTGCTTCGAGAAACCCGAGTTTTGTGCCGCAGTCAAAACGTCGCCCAGAGATACGCATTCCGTGAAACGGTTGTTTCCCGACCATTTCTAGCATGGCGTCGGTGAGTTGGATTTCTCCACCGGCACCAGGTGTCGCATCTGCGAGAATATCGATAATCTCGGGTTGCAAGATGTAACGCCCCACGATGGCGAGGTTCGATGGCGCCGCCGACGGTTCTGGCTTTTCGACTAGACCCTTGATTTCGACAAGGCGTCCATCGTCATCTCCCGGGTCGACGATGCCATACTTTGGTGTGTCCTCAATAGGGACTTCCATCAGCGCAATGACGTTGCCTCCGTAGGTGTTGTAGACGTCGACCATCTCTTTCAGGCACGGGACATCTCCATTGATGAGGTCGTCGGCGAGCAGGACGGCGAACGGCTCATCCTTGACGAAGTTTCTCGCGCACCACACGGCATGGCCTAAGCCGAGCGCTTCCATTTGCCGAACGTAGGCGATCTGGCCGGGCGCTGGTTTTGAGGAGTTGATCGCAGCAAGCACGTCGTTCTTGCCGCGAGCTGCAAGGGTTGTCTCAAGCTCGATGTGGGCGTCGAAGTGGTTCTGGATGGCGGTCTTTCCACGACTCGTGACAAATACGAATTCCTCGATTCCAGCCAGCCGTGCTTCGTCCATGGCGTATTCAATCAATGGTTTGTCTACGACCGGCAACATTTCTTTCGGCATCGCCTTGGTCGCCGGCAGGAATCGGGTGCCTAAACCACCTGCTGGGAAAACCGCTTTCTTGATTGGCTTCATGATGCGTCCTTGGTCAATTTCGTAGTGCGGACGTGGATCGTCTCGTGTGCGGCGTCCAAACCGAGGTCTCTTTGTGTGCGGCCCGTCGCATTTTCCGACGTTTCCGTAGTTGGGTCTTCGGCACAACCGAACTGCGGGTTGAGCGCGCTAACCATCGAGCACTTCTCGTTGAATGCGAGCGGCGTGGCCTTTTGCACGTACGTTGTACCAAGCCGCGGAGATTGTGCCGTCCGCAGCGATCTCGAACGTCGATCGGATCAGCCCCTCATACTCACGGCCGTAGTTTACCTTGATCCCCCATGCACCGTACGCGCTCGCCATGGTGTGCTCGGGATCTGAAAGTAGCGAAAATGGCAACGTGTACTCAGTGCGGAAGTCGGCCAGTTTTTCGGGGGTATCGGGAGAGACTCCCAAGATCTCGTATCCGCCTGCGAGGAATAGTTCGTAGCGATCACGGAAGTCGCACGACTCCCCAGTGCACCCGGACGTAAATGCCTTCGGATAGAAGTAGATGAGCAGTCGACGACCTGCGTAGTCTTCCAACGTGACGGTGTTTTGAGCGTCGTCAGTCTGCGAAAAAAACGGGGCCTGGTCCCCGACATCGAGCCTCATGAATCCTCCTCGCCCGTTCGTCCGCAAGCTTACTTCGATCCGGCGTGTACCGATCAGCCTACAGGCGGACGTGTGATCATTACGGGAGTCTCTTCGGTCGTGACCCGTGCACGTAGCTGCCCGCAGGCGGCGTCGATGTCCTGACCGCGAGTCTCTCGGAAGGTGGTTTGCACTCCCCGCGAGCGGAGACTGTCGAGAAAGTCGTCGACGGTGAGCATGGTCGACGGTCGGTCGGAGCTGAGCGGCGTCGGGTTTAGGTTGATTATGTTGACGTGCGCGTGCAAGCGCAGCGCGATTTCAGCGAGCTTGCGGGCCTGGTCCGGAGTGTCGTTTGTGCCTTCCATCATCGTCCACTCGATCGATACACGGCGCCCCGTCTTGGCGAAGAAATACGCGCAGGCGTCTATGAGGTCTGCAATGGGGTAACGGCGGTTGATCGGGACGATTGTCCCTCTCAGTTCGTCGTCGGCAGCGTGTAGGGACACTGCGAGGTTCACCTGCCAAGGCTCGTCCGCAAGTTTGTAGATTCCGGGCACGATTCCGACCGTGGACACCGTGATGTGTCGAGCACCAATGCCCATCACATCGATCATTCGTCGCAGCGCCTCGCGCACGTTTGAGTAGTTCGCAAGCGGTTCACCCATACCCATGAAGACGATGTTTGACAGCCGGTGGTGCGAATCAGCAAGTGGGTGCGACCGCAGATGTGCCCGAGCGTACGCTACTTGTGCGACGATTTCACCGGCGCTGAGTTGGCGCTCGAACCCGAATTGGCCAGTCGCACAGAACGTGCAGCCCATTGCGCAGCCGGCCTGAGATGAAAGGCACAGCGTCACGCGTTTTGGGTATCCCATGAGCACAGCCTCGATCGTTGCACCATCAGCACCTCGGAACAACCATTTCCGCGTCCGCCCATCGTCTCCGGTCTGCTCGGCATCAACGGTGAAAGGCCATAACGAGGTTTCTAAGGATTCCCGAACATCGATCGGAAGATTTGTCATTTGTGACGTTTCCAGAACTGGATGTTCATAGAGCCACGTGCGCAGCTGGTCGGTACGGAACGACGGCTGCCCGGCGAGCAGCAACCCGAGGTCTTCGGGGCGTGTGATGTAGGCCACCGGACCTTACGCCAGTTCGGCGGCTCGGGTTACCCAGTCTGAGACACGCGAATGTGCGATTCCGGTCGTTTTGGCAAGTTCCGCGGAATCGGCGTTTGCAAGGTCGGAGAAAGAGTTGATACCGGCGGCGACAAGTCTTTTGGCAAACGTCGGTCCAACACCGGTGACACGGGTGAGGTCGTCCGCTTCGGCTGTGGGTCCATCCGACGTTTTCGTTTCGGTCCCGTCGGGTTTCGACTTCAGGACAGATTTTGGTTCTGGCGCGGGCCTGAACGGCGGTGGAGTGGCGGTCGGCGATTCGGGTTGGGGAGCGAGATATTCGCGCATCCACCACGAGACACCGAACGCCGCAGCGACGAACAGAGCGAACGTGAAGAGCTTCTTCATAACCATGAGTCTACCGATGTCTGCAACCGATTCGGCTGTTCCTTGCAGTCACGAAATATCGACGCCGTTTTGGACATGTCCAAAGGTCCGCCGTGCGCCGGACGGCAGCAGGCGCCGGACCCGATGGCGACCTTCCGGGCGACCGCCGCCGTGGCCCGCTCAGTGACTACGGCTTGCAAGACCAATGCTTCCATGCAGGTTGGCCTGCATTCAGGCTCGACTGGACAAGCCATCCAGCCGATGCGACATTCGCTTCGGCGTCGAAAGGCGACGCGCCTGGCCATCCTGCGGCCGGCGATGCCCAAGCCCATGTGCTTGGGATGAACTGGAAGAGTCCGGCTGCGCCGTTCGCCGAGTTTTCAGCGTTTGAGTCGCCACGCGATTCGCATTTGATGACCGCAAGTGCCTCGTCAACGCGGTCGGCAGAAAAGTATTGCTCTACAAGAGGCCGCCAGCGTTCGATCTTTCCACCCGGCGGCAGCGTTGTTGATATGGGTGCCGTTGTCGTGGGCGGTGCGGACGTTGTGGTTGGTGCTGAGGTCGTGGTCGGAGGCTGGGTCGTTGTTGTCGTACTTGGAGGGTGCGTCGTCGTTGGTGACGGCGCTCGGGTGGTCGTGACCGGTGGTTTCGTGGTAGTCGACGTGTGTTCGACGTGTGCGATCGACGTTGTTGTGACCGTCGCCGGAGGCGAATCACCGACCGGTTGCGGCGTGAGTTCAGTCTCCTCTTCTGGGACCCTCGTCGAAGTTGTCACGACCGGTTGCGTGATCGCCGACGTCTCAGAAGGATTGGTTCGCAACGGTGCGGAGTGGCCCGCCGTCCCGGCGAACATCGAAGCCACAACTCGCGCGTTGGGGCGGAAGGTCAGCGTCACCGGCTCGCCAACGGGTCCGCTTCCTGACGGCGCGACGAACGCGGCAAGTCCGATAATCGCGGTGGCCGCGACGACGACAATCGTCGTCGCCGAGGACACAGAGCGTCGTCGAGCTGCCGGATGGCGGGGGGGTCGTTTCATGGTGTTACGAATCTCACAGATCGGTCCAGCGCGGGCCTCGTGGTCGAAGTGTGGAGATAAGGGTAGGAAAGGTGTGGCGTCGACCACAAACCGGATTTTCGGGTGCGCCATCGCTACGAGTATCCACGACCTGCCCGGTAGTGTTGTGTTATGCGACTACTTATGAGCTCGGTGCTACTACTCGCCGGATTGTCTGCGTCCGCCGTGGCAGCCCAACCTGGCGCACCGGACACGGGGTCGTGTGCGGAGTTATTCCCGGAGCAACCCTGGCAGCAAGTTGATGTTGTGTCGGGAGTCTCTGTCGAAACAGTCGGGATCGACGCCGATCTCGGGCGGCGTCTTGTCGAAGACGTCGCCCGGTCTGCAGCCGAAATCGACGGGGATATCGCTTCCTTGCAGGGTGTCGGCGTATGTGTCTTCTCGTCCGAGTTCACGCTCGAATCCCGTGGTTCGATCGGCGAGAACTATGCGACCAGGGCGGCGGCATTTCTTCCCGAAGGAGTTGTCGTTTTCAATGTCGCGTTCCTCAAGGACTTCGATGATGGCGCGGCGTACGGCCTGAGCCGCATCGCCTTGTGGCGGCGGTCTGTCGCTCTCGGCGAACTCGGGTCTCCTGAGCCGCTTGCTTCGTTTGTCGCTGCGAGATATGTCGCACAAGTAACACAGACAATGGCTGCCGCGCGCAACGTCGACAACTCGGTGCTGCTCGGTCGGCCGGCGATAGGGTGGGTTGATGTCGACCAAGCCGTGGCGATCGAGTGGTTACCTGGTGGGATCAGCCATTTCGGGGGTGGATTCATCGATTGGGCTGTAGCCGAATACGGGCCGGCGGCTATCGACGAACGCGACCCGGACGTTTGGGACGCTCGTGTGGAGGAGTTCCTCGCGCAGGCCCGGCTAGCTGCCACTGGATCACGTCTGCGGTCGCGTGATTGGCTCGGCGGGGTGGCCGTGGTCGGCGGGACGATAGTTATAGCAATCGTCGCATTTTTTAGCGGATGGTATCCGCGTTGGAAGGCCCGACGCCGCCGTCGTCTCAAGCGGCCCTCTGACCCTGGGTTCTTTGAGAGTTTGTGATCTTGTCCGACTTGGTGTCATCCGACGAGCGCGGTGGCCGTCGAAACCCTGGGATCTGCCGCTGCGACGACCCCGGACCGCATGTCGATGAGGGCGACCGGCCCCCAACCTTCGGTCGATGTGTCAGCACACTCTGTCAAGTGGCCATAACGTTCCAACGCGTTTCCGTGAGCGGAGTGGAGTGGGGCTTCGAGTGTCAAGACCGGGGTGTCGGCGGTGTCTAGCTGATCGATTTGCCATCGTGGCGCGCATTGCGCCTCGTCCGGCGGGAGTCCAGCGTGCAGGAGGTACACCGCCACCTGAGCGAGAATCTGCGGTTGGAAGTGTCCGCCCCGTGTGCCAAGGACGAGGGCCGTTGCCCCGTTGTCGGTCCACAGCGTCGGGGACAACGTGTGGAGCGGACGTTTGCCTGGGCGTAGTTCGTTGCGGTGACCTGGGATCAGGTTAAAACCGGCGCCCCGGTTGTGGAGAAACACTCCCGTGTCGCCCGCGGAGATCCCCGAACCGATACCCCAAAAGTTGGACTGGATAAGTGAGACGCTAAGACCCGACGAATCGCTCGTGGCGAGGAATGCGGTCCCACCCGGTGCGTCGGCTGGACTCGACCAATGCACGATGCGGTCCATAGATATCTTGGCGGCGCGTTCGCCCAGACGACGGGCGTCGAGGAGGAAGCTAACGTCCTGGGCCGTCTCGGGATCAGAGATGTATTTGTCTCGCTCCCAGGCAACCGATCGGTAGGCCTCAATTAGCGCGTGGTGAAACGCGGGGTCCTCGGGGTCACGGGTGACATCAAGGTCTTCGAAAATCTTGAGTGTCGCAAGTGTCAGGCAACCCTGTGAGTTGGGCGGCACCGTCCATGCGGTGATGCCGAACACGTCGATCCCCGCTGCTTTGACCCACTCGGCTTGGTCGGTCGCAAGATCGTTGAGCGTTATCCGGTTATCTGTGGCCTCCACGATCGCCTCGCCGACCTCGCCGTTGTACAGCGCCGATCGGCCTTCCTCACCAATCGCTCTGAGCACCGCGCCGTATCGAGGTCTCCGGAGGCTGCTGTCCTGGCGGGGCGGTCCCGATGGGTACAGTGGAGCCGCGGAGCCCTGCCTTTTGATCAGCGGGTGTAACCGAACGAGGGAGCGGCTGAGCTCGAAGCTGACCGGAAACCCATTCTCGGCCAGGTCGATGGCGGGACCAAGCACCGTCGCGAGCGGTAGCTCGCCAAACCGTTTGTGCAGTGCAAGCCACCCGTCTACCGCTCCTGGGACAGTGATGCTGTCGGGACCCTGCAACGGAACTGCGGTGTGTCCCATCTTGCGCAGACCTTCGGCGGTCGAATTCTGTCCAGCTCGGCCCGACGCATTCATACACATCGGGACCCCAAATCCGGGTCCGTTTACTAGGGCGAACAGGTCACCACCTAGTCCGCAGGTCGTCGGAAGAACAACCCCTAGTACGGCGTTGGCGGA